>CACZPF010000087.1 GCA_902782975.1 uncultured Lachnospiraceae bacterium | reverse complement strand
ATTTTGACCCGTCATCCGGCGTTCTTTTAAAGGAACGGGTGGTCGATGTAAACGGAACCTTCTATTTTTCGGACCGCTATGCGATCTGCGGACCTGTAAAACTGGCCTTCGGAAATATCATCAGTGGGAATAATGACCATAATAACGACGCGTTCCTCGCATATAACCAGGTAACGGCGGTGGATGCAGCTACATTTAAAGGGCAGGACGGCTCCTATTCTTTCCGGCCAAAATGGTACACAGGAAAGACTTCCATCGACGTTTTCGGATTTGCCCCGTCCAGACTGGGATCACATCTTTACTGTACACTGCACGATGACAGCCTGAAAGGAAGGATCGGCGTCATCTACCGGAATGTCGGAAAATACAGAGGAAGAGATATCGATCTGAGACTCACGATCACGGATTATACCTTTCTCGACCTGAACGGCAGTGAAGAAGTGGGCTACTTTTATATCTTTACTTCTTCGATCGGCCTGAACTGTACGAATCTGAAAGACATTACCGCCAACATGCAATTTCTGGATCACGAGACACAGCAGCCCGTGACAGTCAAAGGCTATGCCACCTTCTGTGATATCGACATCGGACAGAGTATCCAGATTCTTTCGCCGGTGGATGAAATATTCGTAGACAGCGGCTGTCAGCTGTACAAAGATCCGAACAGCCTTACCTTTACCTCAAAGTTTATCTATCCAAGGGAAGGCAATGTGATCAACGATCCGGATAAAGAATACTGGGTACAGGTGAATTATCATTCGGACCACCTGACATACCGGTTCGGCAATTCCTACGACCAGTACGTCTTTGCAGATACCGGTCTTGTGGTAAACGGAGCATCCTGGTATGTCTGGAAAGACGGGTATACAAGGAGTGTGCTGGATTATTCCCTGTTTAATAAATCTACCAATACGCTGCGCCAGTCCTGGCAGGGCCTCTATTTCAGACGCCTTGGAATGGTTTCGGTGCCTCCTGTTACCAAACTGGTCTCCGACAGTGATGAGATCCTGAAAGAAGAAAACACCCTCCGGAAGGAGGACGAAGTATTCACCTACACACTGGCACATAATGTTCCCGGAGAATCGGACAGCTATTTCTATTCTTCTTATGTGATGACAGATACCGTGCCGGAAAGCCTTTCGGTCATCCCGGATTCCCTTCGGGTCCTGCTGGATGATGATACGGATGTGACGGACAGATTTACGCCCTCTGTTTCCGGACAGACCGTGACATTTACGGCGGATCCTTCCTGGCTGTCTGCAGAAGATTTTTATGATAATAACTATAATTATCAGTTCAGAGTCAGGATCCGGGACGGGTTCGATCTGTCTCCGTATAAAAAGAACGGTTATCAGGTAATAAACAAAGGCAGCGTTTCCGTACAGCGCCAGGGCAGTACAGAGACCGTCGAGTCCAATGAAGTCGTGACCCATCTTTATTTTCCGAGTATCTCTGTACAGAAAACGGATGCCGAAAACGGCAGAAACCTCTCCGACGCAGGCTTTACGCTGTACCCCTACAGCAAAAAAGCGGGAGGCTATGCAGAAGAAGGGGAAGCGCTCATCTACGACGCAGCGGCCGAACGCTATCTCTCCGGCGGTCTGGCCCTGACCGAAGATAATGACGTCGACGGCAATGGAAATCACCGTTTCCTCCTCAAGGAGACCACGGTACCCAGAGGGTATGCGGATGAATCCTGGCAGCAGGAGATCACCGTAACAGCCCGCGATCAGATTATTTCCATCCTGGCCGTCAATACCCCGGATACGCTGCCCGTCGGTGAGATCCGGATCACAAAAAGGATCCTTGAGGCGGATATCTGGTGGCCCCACGGGAACCCCACGTTCCTGTTCAGGGCGGAAGGTCTGGATGAGAAAGGCGAGGCCCATCGCTATGAAGAATTTATCTGTTTCCGGCAGCAGGAGTATACTGTCGATCAGAATGGATACGCGACGCTTACCCGGGTCATCCCGAATGTGCCGCTCGGAACTTATCAGATCTATGAACTTCCGGTCATGGATTATTATCTGACCGGGGCGGCAGCAGATACATCCAATGTGTCTATCGTAAAAGTGGGAGAACCCGCCAAAAATAAAGATCCGCTGGATACAGCCTACGGAACGGCTGCCTTAACCCGCGACGCGCCGGAGGCAGGGATCACCTTTACAGATCAGAAGGGAGATTACCGCTGGTACAGACATACCGATGTGGTAGAAAATGTGATCCCGATCATTGTGAATTAATTTCACGGCAATTATTATACATTATCAGACGAAAGGCCTTTTCCCGTCTCTCCCGGGAGAAGGCCTTTTCGTCTGCGTTCGGATAATGAAAAGATCTAAAACTCCGCAGGTTACCACCGTTTGCCCGAAAAATGGAATATTTGCCACATGATGGCCCCGGAAAGCCCATATTTTGTTTGACAGTTCCCGGTAAATTAGCTATGATATAAAAAGTTTGAAGCGATATCAGGGCTTATATGAGAACTTGTATGAGAGATGATATAAGCACTGATACAAGAACTGATATGAGCGCTGATACAGGAACTGATATGAGTGCTGATACAGGAACTGATATGAGCACTGATACAAGAACTGATTATACAGGAGACAGAATTTAAATGATGGATGAAAAAAGTATTCAGATGGAATATATAAACCGGTGTGCAGCACTTCTGAAGGAGAACCTGGGGCGTGATCCCCGTTTTTTTATCCAGAATGAAGGTTGTCAGATGAATTCTCTTCAGACGGAAACCGTCGCCGGCATGACGGAGAGCATGGGCGCTGTACGGGTCATGACAGAGGAAGAGGCGGACATGGTCATCTACAATACCTGCACCGTCAGAGAAAATGCCAATCAGAAGATCTACGGCCATCTTGGGCACCTTAAAAGCATCAAGCGTCAGAATCCGGATCTGAAGATCGTTCTTTTTGGCTGTATGATGCAGGAGCAGCACGTGGTGGAAAAGATCAGGAAGGATTACGGGTTTGTAGACCTGGTTTTCGGCACCCATAACATTCACAAATTCCCGGAACTGTTTTACCGTACCCTTACAGCTAATTCCCAGATAATCGACATCTGGCAGGATACGGACGAGATCGTAGAAGGGCTTCCAGCCTCCCGAAAATACAAATTCAAGACCGGCGTCAATATCATGTTCGGCTGCAACAATTTCTGCAGCTACTGTATTGTCCCCTACGTGCGCGGGCGTGAAAAGAGCCGTGAACCCCAGGCCATCCTGCGTGAGATCGAGGAACTTGTCGAAGATGGTGTAACGGAAGTCATGCTTCTGGGGCAGAATGTCAATTCCTACGGCAAAAATCTGGCAGTTCCGGTGACATTCGCACAGCTCCTGACGGAGATTGAAAAGATCGAAGGCCTGAAATGGATCCGCTTTATGACCTCCCATCCGAAGGATCTTTCGGACGAGCTGATCGATGTGATGCGGACCAGTAAAAAAATCTGCCACCATCTGCATCTTCCCATGCAGTCCGGCAGTTCTTCGATCCTTAAGAAGATGAACCGCCATTATGATCAGGAACGTTATCTCGACCTGGTCCGAAAGATCAGGGAGGCAGTACCGGACATCTCTCTTACAACAGATATTATCGTGGGATTTCCGGGAGAGACGGAGGAGGATTTCCTGGATACCCTGGAAGTAGTCAGGAAGAGTAATTTTGATACCGCTTTTACCTTTATCTATTCCAGACGGACAGGGACACCTGCCGCATCCATGGAGGATCAGATCCCGCAGGAGGTTGTAAAGGACCGTTTTAACAGGCTTCTTTCGCTGGTACAGGAAAAGGGGCGTGAAAACTCTGCCCGTTTTGAAGGGACCATCCAGGAGGTTCTGGTGGAAGAAGAAAACAGGGAAAAAGGCCTGATGACAGGGCGCACCCAGTACAACCTGCTGGTGCATTTTCCGGGTAATTCCTCCCTGATCGGCAGATATGTCAAGGTGAAGCTGGATACCTGCCGGGGATTCTATTACTTCGGAACATTATTGGCGCAGTAAATGCGCCATGAAAGGGGAAAAAATGGCATTATCTCCGATGATGCAGGAGTATCTGAAAACAAAAGAAGAATATAAGGACTGCATTTTATTTTACCGTCTGGGCGATTTTTACGAAATGTTTTTTGACGATGCTCTCCTGGTGACAAAGGAACTGGAGATCACCCTTACGGGCAAGGACTGCGGTCTTCCGGAAAGGGCGCCCATGTGCGGTGTCCCTTTTCATGCTGCAGAAACGTATATCAACCGTCTGATCGAGCGTGGACATAAGGTAGCCATCTGTGAACAGGTGGAGGACCCTAAGCTGGCCAAAGGGCTGGTTAAAAGAGAAGTGATCCGCATCGTTACGCCCGGCACGACACTGGACGCCATGTCTCTTGATGAGACGAAGAATAATTATCTGATGTCCATTGTCTGCCTGGAAGACCGTTTCGGCATCGCTGTCGCCGATATAAGCACCGGTGACTGTTTTCTGACCGAGGTAGACAAAAAGAGAAAGCTGCTGGATGAGATCAACAAATTTACGCCCGCGGAGATCATCTGCAATGAGGCCTTCACCATGTGCGGCGTGGATCTCACAGATCTCAGGGAACGGCTTTCGATCTGTATCTTTCCACTGGAAAGCTGGTATTTTGACGATGATACCTGCCGCAGGACACTGAAGGAGCATTTTCATGTCGCTGACCTTTCCGGCCTTGGTATAGAAGATTATGACAGCGGGATCATCGCTTCCGGCGCTCTGTTTCTTTATCTGAAAGAGACCCAGAAGACGACCCTTTCCCAGATGGCAACGATCCACCCCTATACAGCAGAGACCTTTATGCTGATCGACAGTTCCAGCAGAAGAAATCTGGAGCTGGTGGAGACCCTGCGGGAAAAACAGAAAAGAGGATCTCTTCTGTGGGTCCTTGATAAGACCAGGACAGCCATGGGCGCCAGGACCCTCCGGTCCTACGTGGAACAGCCTCTGATCGACGCGGATGAGATCGAACTTCGTCTTAGTGCAGTTGAAGAACTAAATAACAATCCCATGCTTCGGGATGAAATACGGGAATATCTGAATCCCATCTATGATCTGGAACGTCTGATCAGCAGGATCAGCTATGAATCCGCCAACCCGAGGGACCTTGTGGCTTTTGCGTCTTCTCTTGAAATGATCCCGCATATCAAGCAGATCCTGAAGGATTTTAAATCGGATCTTCTGGTGCGGATCAACCAGGATATGGACAGCCTGTCGGATATCGCAGATCTCATCCGGCGCTCCATTGTTGAGGAGCCGCCGCTTGCGCAGAAGGAAGGCGGCATCATCCGGGAAGGATATAACGAAGATGTAGATAAATACCGCCGTTCCCGGACAGACGGAAAGCTCTGGCTCACCGACCTCGAGACCAAAGAGCGTGAGAAGACCGGCATCAAGTCGCTGAAGATCAAGTTCAACCGGGTCTTCGGCTATTCTCTGGAAGTGACCAATACCTTTAAGGATCTGGTGCCGGATTATTATATCCGGAAACAGACCCTTGCCAACGCGGAGCGCTATATCACCCAGGAGTTAAAGGAGCTGGAAGACCTTATCCTCGGCGCCGAAGATAAGCTTTATGCGCTGGAATATGAATTGTTCAGCGAGGTACGCAGAAAAGTGGGCGAACAGGTCGTAAGGATCCAGACCACGGCCAAGGCGGTGGCGGCTCTGGATGTGTTTGCCTCACTCGCTCTTGTCGCGGCAAGGAACAATTATGTACGGCCGGCGATCAATTCAAAGGGCATCATCGACATCAAGGACGGCCGGCATCCTGTCGTGGAGCTGATGGCAGAGCATGAAATGTTTATTGCCAACGATACGTATCTTGATAATCAGAAAAAGCGGGTATCCATCATCACAGGCCCGAATATGGCCGGTAAATCCACTTATATGAGGCAGACCGCATTGATCGTGCTGATGGCCCAGATCGGCAGTTTTGTCCCCGCTTCCAGAGCGAATATCGGCATTGTGGATCGTATCTTTACGCGGGTGGGCGCATCCGATGACCTGGCCAGCGGCCAGAGCACCTTTATGGTGGAGATGACAGAGGTCGCCAATATTCTTAGAAATGCCACCGCCCGGAGTCTTCTGATCCTGGACGAGATCGGCCGGGGAACCAGTACCTTT
>CACZPF010000086.1 GCA_902782975.1 uncultured Lachnospiraceae bacterium | reverse complement strand
GCCGTCCTTTTGTGTAAATATTGTTTTTAGAAAGACAGTTTAGCTTCCATGCTTTTTTTGTGAATATCTTTGGAATTTGTCGAAAAATGTCGAAATAGGACGAAATTGTCGAACATTGTCGAAAAGTTTTTGCCATTTCGACAAAATTCGACATGGACAGGATACTTCAAAGGGTTATATAATGACTGTATCGATCGACAAAAACCGATATCTGTACAGACAGGAAGAAGGAGGTATGAACAGATCAGTCAGCGAAAGACAGATTACAGCATCAGCAGGTTTACCGCAAAGGAAACAGCCATCTATCTGCTGCAGAGTATTTTTATAATGGGAGCGGTGAATTATCTGTTTTTTGAGAACCTCTGGGCTTTTCTGCCGCTTCTGGTATTTCCGCCGTTCTACCTTAAATGGAAAAAGAAGGAGCAGATCAGAAAAAGAAAAAAGCGTCTGGCAGAAACCTTCCGGGATGCGCTGAATGCCATGAATACAGCGGTTCAGGCCGGCTACTCGGCAGAAAATGCCGTCCGGATGGCTCTTAAGGATCTGGAAAGACTCTACAGGACAGATGAGGATATCGTAAAAGAGTTCCGGTTTATGGATTATCAGATGCAGGTCAATATTCCTCTGGAACGCCTGTTTCTGGATTTTGGGGAAAGGAGCGGCATAGAGGATATCGAGAACTTTGCTGCTGTGTTCCTGACACTTAAAAGGACGGGCGGTGACCTGCCGGAAATTCTGCAGAAAACAGCACGCATGCTGAGCGATAAAATAGATGTAAAACGGGAGATCGAGACGGTCCTTGCCGCCAAAAAGATGGAACAGTTTGTCATGAGTCTTATGCCGGCGGGCATTGTATTATATCTGAAGCTGATTTCTCCCGGCTTTCTGGATGTTGTTTACAGAAACATACCGGGGACGTTTTTTATGTCGGTATGTCTTGCTGTCTATGCTCTTGCTTTCTGTCTTGGCAGAAGGATCGTAGATATAGAGGTATAACCTATGCTGGTACATATCCTGATTTATCTGGGACTTGGCGGGACAGGTCTGTATGTTTGCTATTTAAAAAGGAAAACCGGGAAGCTCCCTTTTCCCAGGGAGGCCTTCCGGCTGCTGCTGGTTGTCTCACTTCTGGGAAATACTCTGGGACTTTTTATGACGATCTCAGGAGGAACAGGGGATTATTATCCGGAAAGAACAGGATTTAAAAGAAAAGAAGGGGCAGCTTATTATCAGGAAGTGATCTGCAGCCGTGAAGGAGACCAGAATACGCTCCGTCTGCTGATACCGGAAAAAAAGGGGGAAGCCGGATCTCCCCGGAATGCCACGCAAAATACCGGAGGAGAAGCGGACGGGCAGAGCACCCGGCAGATTAAAGAGGCGGTTTCAGAGTACAACCTGAAGGAAGATGATCCGGATTACTACTATCTGCCATCAGAAGTGGAAGGGATCCCCGTACGCTGGAAAAGACCGGATGATCCTTCCGGGATGATTCTGGCAGGTTTGTTTGCTGCGGCAGGAATTCTTCTTTTGTTCCGTTCCTATCATGAGGAGGATGAAAAAAGAAAAAGAAAGGAAGAGCAGATGCTTCTGGATTATCCGGGGCTGTTGATGAAATTCACCCTTCTTACCGGAGCAGGTATGTCTGCACGACGGGCTTTTATGAAGATAGGATATGATTATCAGAAAAGCAGGAAAAAAGAACGGTATGCTTATGAAGAGATCCTGAAGCTATGTCGGGAAATGGACAGCGGTGTGTCAGAAGCAGAGGCCTATCAGAAATTCGGTGAACAATGCGGGATAGCCAGCTACAGAACATTCTCGACGCTTCTGATCCAGAATCTTATGCACGGCAGCCGGACACTTTACGGGCTGCTGGAAAGGGAACAGACAGAGGCATGGGAGGAACGCAAACGCCGGGCAAGAGTGCAGGGCGAAACAGCAGCCACAAAACTTCTGATCCCGATGGTCCTTATGCTGACGGTATCCCTGGTGATCATAATGATTCCGGCATTTCTAAGTTTTTATTGATCTGGAAGGAGAAAAAAATGTGTGAATTGATAAAGCAGTTCTGTACAGAAGAAGATGCGATCGGGGTGGTTGAGGTCGTACTGATCCTCATCGTTTTGATAGCACTGGTCGTTCTTTTCAAAGATGCACTGACATCTTTGGTAGAGCAGTTATTGAGCAAAGCGGCAAGCCAGAGTAACGCAATATGAGCCTGCGATCCAGAGGCAGGATCTCCCGGCGGCGCTGCGTCAGGATTCCTCCATTTCGTTGTAACAGACTTCCTTCGTTGCGTAGCGGCGGGATTCCTCCATTTCGTTGCGGCAGACTTCCTTCGCTGCGCTGTGATAGGATTCCCTTGCTGCGCTGCGGCAGTATTACCCCGTTTCTCTGCCTTATTCTGGGACTCATGCTGTCACTGATTCTTGCCTGCATGCATTCGGTAAGGATGGCTTCAGCAAGAACGCAGATCCTGTGTGCGGCAGATATAGGCTTATATTCCTTGTTCGGACAATATGATAGAACGCTTTTTAACAGATATGGTATTCTGGCAGTGGATTCCTCCGATGGAAATGGTAACCTGGCATTGTCCTCTATGTATGATGAATACAACTTCTATATGCTGCCGGTGCTTGCCCAGAATGCACAGAACCTGGTCGTAAAAAACGGAGGTTTTTCGGGAATACGTCTTTTGACGGATGAAAATGGTGAAGGATTTTATGCTCAGGCTATTGCCTACATGGACAAAACAAAGAAAAGCCAGGAGACGAAATGGGTCAATGTGTCAGCCGCCGTAAAGGCAGCCGAAGTTAAGGCTCGGGCACTTAAGGAGCAGCATATTTTAAGCCGGTATCACACAGAACTTGAGAGTGCACTGGCCAGAAGCCTGGAAGCGTCAGAGGCGGAAGAGGACCTGCTGTCTGATGGAAGCCAGATGACAGCTGCCCCCGGAATCCCAATGGTCGTACCTGTTGCTGCGGCTGAGATGATCCTCGGCAGAGATGATCTTCTGGATCTCATACAGGAGAAAAATAATCATCCATCAGGAGTTCATACTCCGGATAGCCTGCTGCAAAGACAATGGAATACCGGCATGCCTCTTCTGGACCCTCTGGAATATGATGATTCAGAGAATGGAAAAAGATCATTTATCAACTATCTATCTATCAAACTGGGCTGTTTTACACAGCCGTCTGCAGGAGGTCTTTCCTGTCAACGAGAATATCTGCTGTTCAGAAAAAATTCAGATGAAGAAAATTTAAGCAGGATGGCTGCTCAGCTGTTTGATATCCGGCTGTGGTTCAATTACGAATCCATGCAGTCAGATCCGGCAGCAACAGCCCAAATAAACGAAATGACAGAAGAAATTCAGAGGCATTTTATTGTACCCCCGGATGGAGGAGTAATCGGACGTGCCCTTGGTTTTAGCTGGAGCTGTGCGGAGAGTCTGGCGGATGTCCGTCTGATGATGTCGGGAGAAGAAGTGCCCCTGACCAAAGGATCAGGAGAATTCTATACCGATCTGTCCGGTGCTGATCAGGCTTTCCTGGGAGAAGTGAGTGGATTTTCAGGAGTTTCGTCCGGGAATGGCGGAAATGAGGAAGCATGGAAGTATGAGGATTATCTGGGTGCACTTCTATTTCAGGAGGATAGAACAGACCTGATCTTTGGAGCCATGGATATCATAGAAGACAGTATCCGGAAGGAGGGTTATCCCTCCTTTCGGATGGACTGTTGTGTGACAGGTGCCGAGATCAGCCAGGATATCAGGGCGAATGGCAAAAAAACATTTACCGTGAACAGAATGTACGCTTATAGATAAATCCATCAGATTTGAAAAGAGGATGCGGATATGCGGAGGCGCTTTCCGGGTAACATGTACCAGAGGAAAGAATGCAGAAGCGATAGCGAAGAATGGTAAAAAATCATGCGAAAAGCATAGAAGGGAGATGTCTTGATGAGGTACCGGAGACTTCTGTATACCCTGAAACACAAAAGTTTTCCCACCCGGAGAGAGTCTCCGGATATCCGTATCCATCTGCCGGGCAGTCTGAAACGCGGCAGTTTTACAATAGAAGCTGCTGCCGTCCTGCCTGTTTTTCTGTTCGGTATGATCGCCATGATTTCTTTTATGGATCTTTACCGGCAGGAGACGGTTCACTTAATGCAAACTTGCCAGGAGGCAGAACTGCAGGGATTAGAACAGGCATGTGCCGGAAATATGCAGGAAGAACTGGTGATCAGCGATACATACGAATATCGGCCTTTATCTCTGCTGATTCCCCTGGCTCCGGTCGAAAGGAAAAATGAAGCCAGAGTTCATCTGTGGAACGGCCGTCCTTCCGGCAGCCATTTTGGGGATGGGAATCTGCAGGAAACCGAACCGATGGTTTACATAACAGCTACAGGAAATGTCATTCATAAAAGCCTGAACTGCAGCTATCTGAACCTCTCTGTTTCGATGGTTTCCGGAGCAGATCTGGTAACACTGGCAAATCACAGCGGTGGGCATTATCATGCCTGCGAAACCTGCAGCCGCAATGAAAGTCCCGCGGCAGTCGTTTTCATTACAGAGTATGGGAGCAGTTATCATAACCATAGTACCTGCAGTACACTTAAAAGAACCGTACGTCTGGTCAAAGAATCAGAAGCCGAAGGATATCATCTGTGCAGCCGCTGTGCAGGCGGCGGGTGAGGGAAAGAGGCAGAAGAGGGAAAGCGGCGGGTAATAATAAATGCCGGTTAAGAAACAGCAGGTGAGGATAAAATATAGGAAAGAGGGAGTATCATGCATGGGAATAATTCATATGAAAGCAATACAGAAGAGGGAACGTCATGTCCGTTCAGGAAGTGTGGATTCTGATTCATCTTCTGATTAACACATGGACGGATATTCGCACCAGGCAGATATCGCTTCTTTCAGTTATTGTTCTTGGGACGGCGGGAATCTTCATATTTGGGAAAAGCCGGACTGCAATGGATATAGGAATTTCTATTTGTACAGGAGCCATTTTTCTGGTATTCAGTATAGTAAATGACCATTCTGTCGGAGCGGGGGACGGCCTTTTTGTAATCGCACTCGGGTTTAATATGTCCTGGTATATGTTCCTGGATATTCTTGTTTGGGCGCTCATTTTCTGCTTCTTCTGTGCAGCGGTTATGATGACTCTGAAAAGAAAAAGAGAAAACCATAGCCTTCCCTTTATTCCTTTTTTGCTTGCGGCAGATCTATTTATAAAATGGCAGGAGAGTTTTTATGCTGTATAAAAAATACCGGAAAATGAAAAAAGCCAGCCTGACAGCAGAAGCAGCCATGGTCCTTCCACTGGTTCTTATATCGGTGATCGTCGTACTGTCCGTCTGTTTTTTTGTTCATAATCGTGCCTGGCTGACGGCTGCTGCCTGCGAATCTGCTCTCTGTGGCAGTATGGAAGGAGAGAAGGGTGAAGAAGCAGCGGAGGCAGCGGCTGCATCAAGAGGAGAAACCTTAGTATCAGAGCCGCTTATAGGAGCCGGTTATCCGGAGATGAGCGTAAGCGTGTCGAATGAAATCGTGGTAGAATATCAGCTTTCTGTCAGAGCTTACGGGACAGGATATCTTTTGTCATCGTCCCCTGTTGGAAAAGCATTTTTACTGAAAGCTTCGGAAAGGCTGCGCAGCCATCTTGCAGAAACGGAGACAGGCGAATAGACAGAAAGAATAAGACAGAAAGAATAAGACAGAAAGAATAAGACAGAAAGAATTAAACAGTGTATAAAGGATCAGACAGAAGGAATCTGGCTGGAAGGATCAGATAGAAGGAAACAGACAGGAAGGATCAGACAGAAGGAAACAGACAGGAAGGATCAGACAAAAGGACACAGGAAGGATCAGGCAAAAGGAAACAGACAGGAAGGATCAGGCAGAAGGACACAGGTAAGAAGAATCAGACAGAAGGAAACAG
>CACZPF010000085.1 GCA_902782975.1 uncultured Lachnospiraceae bacterium | reverse complement strand
GTGCTTTGTGATATGACGCCAAAGCAGTTAAATGACGATACCTGGAAACTCGGTCTGTATCAGGGAAAATATACTGCAGAGAACATGGCACAAGAGTCCGGAAAGAGTTTTCTGGATCTATATCAGGCATTTGCGGTGGGCGCGATTCCGAAGCTTCGCAAAATTCCCGGATTTCTTTTACGGCCAAAGCTGAAAGAAAAGCTTGCGGTTTGTGATGAAACGGTTCTTAAAAGCCTGTCAAGATCTATGAAAGCGCAGGATAACCGTGATGTCATTGGAAGAATCACGGTTCCGCTTACGTATTTTTATGCCGTGCCCGGTTCACTGTTTTCACCTGATCTCGCGGAATGGTATCGAAAGAACGCGAATGTACCATTTCGTGAGGCAGCATTTCCAGATAGCACACACATGTTCATCTCCGAACACCCAGATCTGTTCGCAGAAGAACTTGGAAAACTTCTTTAAACAAATCGTTAATACCTTTGAACGCTGCCTGACGGACCAGGCAGCACTGTCAGGAAATGAAAAAAATAAAAAAATATATGCTTTTTTGTCTCAGCATTCTGCTGTTCCTGCTTCTGCTTGTTTATCTGATCCCGGTCTTTGAGAAACTTGAATCAGAATCTGTAGAAGGATCACAGTGCTGGATGAAAGAACTGGATGATGGACTTTTTTTAAGCGAGATCATCCTGCCGGGATCTCATAACTGTGCTGCCAGGTATGCCAGACTGCCGTTTTTTTCGAGATGTCAGACACTGGGGATCAGGGAACAGCTGGATGCAGGCGTACGGTATCTGGATATACGGCTTGCACAGGACAACGACAGACTGAAACTGGTTCACGGCAGTGTTGACTGTACGGAATCAGGAGCGTTTTGGGCAGGCGCACTGTCACTGGACACGGTGCTGGAAGAATGCTGCAGCTTTCTTTTGGAAAACAGTTCAGAAACGATCATTTTTACAGTGAAAAAGGAGAGGGGCGGGGACAGTACATCACTCCTGGAGAAAACACTCTCCGGATATATTGGAAGATCCCCGGAGATGTGGCTCCTAACGGACAGTATCCCACGTCTGGCAGATGCACGCGGAAAACTGGTTCTTTTTCGACGATATCCGGATGAAGCTTCGCTTGGAATGGCTTCCGGGATTCCTTTTTCCTGGACGGAACAGGGCGGCAAGAGCCAGGTCTTTCTGCATACTGCCGAGGAAAAGAAGGATTTTTTTTCTCTTTGGGTTCAGGACCGCTTCCATTACGGAACAGAAGATAAGTGGAACGCTTTTCTGAAAGGGATGAAGGACGGGGAGACCGGGAGTACTTCTGCTTCGTTAAATTTCCTGTCCACGACCGGACCTTATTTTGCAGGGCATCCGTTCAGGTACGCGAAAGAGTTGAATGAACGGCTGCTGTCTGTACCTTTTGAGGAAGAAAAAGGATGGATCATTCTGGATTTTATCACACCGGTACTTTCGCAGCACATTTATCAGGCAAACCGGGGAATAGATTGAGCAGAAAATATGGATCAACCGTATTGCCTGATAAAAGAAAAATCGCTGAAATTTGTCTGCATTTCCTAAAAGAATAGATCGGGGTGAAATGAATGAGCCAGGATGTTACACTTTTTACATTATTTACAGGCACTGCGGTTCTTGATTTTATCACGATCCTTGTGCTTCTGGGAATGCTGTTTCTGATCAACGAGTCCCGGAGGAGGAAACAGATACCTGCAGTGTTTACAGATCATCTCTGTAATATCATGATCATCGTAAATATGATCGCTGCGTTTTTTGACGGGGCAGATTATATTCTTGAGCATATTCTGGAAGCCGATCCTTCTCCTTCGGGTGTCTGGCTGCTGATGGGTTCCCATACTATTTATACACTGGCTTCCGAAACAGTCATGTTTCTATTTATGACTTATCTGATCTGCCTTGCCGGGCGTGAAACTGTTGCTCGGAAATACTGGAAGTTTTTTATTGCCCCTTTTGTTGTTACCGATATCCTGTTCCTGCTGAATTTCTTTGGACAGTTCCTGTTTACGGTAG
>CACZPF010000084.1 GCA_902782975.1 uncultured Lachnospiraceae bacterium | reverse complement strand
TTTGTCTTCTTTTTTGCCTGCCCGGCGCGATCGTTCATGACTATCGCAATTATCCATTCTGTTCACCTGCCTTTATAAATGGACTTGTTCAGGAACCGCTCTGATCCGCCGCTATGACGGAACCGGATCTTTCTTTTCCTGCGCGTTTTATTATAGCCTATTTTTTTTTCTGTGTAAACCTTTCTTCCGATCTCCGGAGGAAAAAAATCAGGGACAGAGAGAAGATGTTCTCTCTGTCCCTGATCTGCCGTTATACGATTACATTCTGCTGCAGGCTCTGGGCGAGTTCCTGCGTTTCTGCCTCAGTCCGGTCAAAATTATCGGCGATCTGGTTGAGATCCTGCACATGTTCCCGGATCATGCGTACCAGACGTCCCATATCTTCCGAAAGTCCAAGAAACCTGGCCTTATAGGTACTTGCCGCCTCACCGCTCCACACATCGCCCTCGATCTGGCTGACCAGCTCTGTCATCTGCCTGGTACAGGAATCCAGGCGGCTTCCTCCCGATTCCAGTTCTCCTGCTGCCGCCCTCAGTCTGTCCGTCGTCACATGAATAATATCTGCCATTATTTCCTCCTTCTGTACTTTCTTTCTGTATTTTCCTTTTGTATCTTCCTTCTGTATTTTCCCTCTGTATTTTCCTTCTGTATTTTCCTTCTGTATCTTCCTTCTGTATTTTTCCTCTGTTCTTACCTGCCTCTGGTCAGACGCGGCATTCTATGCGTTGATCTATATTCAGTATGTCCGCTCACCTGCCAGCGCCGCGCTTCTCCGCTCTGCCTCTTCATATTTTAAGATGATCTCTTCCATCCGCTGCGTATACTGTTCTACCAGCGTATGAAACGTATCCATCTGTCCTCTGTCCCTGAAATAGGCCTCCCGGAAAGCATCCTTTGCCTCCCCTTCCCAGCATGCATCCAGCGCTGTGACCGAATCGTCCAGTCCGCTGACGATTTCCATAAGATTTTGATTCAGCTGCTGCAGGTTATCCTTTTTTGCTCTCAGCTGAGATCCCGTAAGTCTGATATCCGCCATAGATTCCTCCTTGTTCTGTTAATGTATCTGTAAACAGGTATAGCATACCGGCCGTTTACTTGTTTATTTATAGTCACGTCTTCTCGCGATCATAAGAGCATCCATATCTGCCTGGAAAACTCTTTCCGCCAGATTTTTAAGAGCGGCTGCGTTTTGCCGCAGACTGATCTGGCAGCTTTTCAGCCGGTCTGTCAGGTCTCTTCCTCTGATCTGAAATTTACGGCCGGCTTCTCCTTTAAAAGCGCTCTCCGCATCTGTAAACGTACCCGCTATATCTCCGTCCAGCAATTCCTTCATTCTGCCCGCGACTGCCTCCAGCTCCGCCGCCTGCTTCATTGCTCCGCTGTAGTGCAGGTAGATCTCCTGTCTGGTTCTCTCCATCCTGTTTTTTCTCCCTCAGGTCACTGATCCGTTACTGATTCGATATTGATTCGATCATCCCGGCCGCCCTTTCCTCACATGCCAGATACTCCCGTGCGGCTCTTCTCTGATACGCTGCCATGTCCGACAGGTCCTGAAGGCCGGCCTTTAATTCTTTCATATCCTCTTCAAAACGCTGCCGGAAGGTCTCCCGGCTTTCACCGTCCCACATCCCGTTAAGGTCCGCTTCTGAACATTCCATCTCCCCAAGGACCTCCTTTACGTCCTGCAGGATTTCCAGGAGCTCTTCTGCTGTCCTGTTCAGAGAATCGCAGTTTACGATAATGGTTTCCATGCGTCCACCTGTCCTTCTGAGCCGGACCTATACCAGAAGCAGGCGGCTTCCGCCTGGGATCCCGCACTCTTTCAGCGTGTTATCTTCGGGCAGGATGCACTGCCTGTCCGGTGAGCATAAGACAAAATGCCTTTTCTGTTCCGGAGACTCCTCCTGCAGCTTATGTGACAGAATGCCGGCCGCCTCTTTAATCAGTTGTTTAACAGGTACATCCGTCTCCATCATAAAATCAAAAATCATATCCACCGATGGTACATAAATATCCAGTAATATCAATCCTGAAATCCCTCCCTTCCGCTGAAAAGCGGAATTTTTATCCTCCCGTTTTTCTGCCTGCCGCCGCTTTCCGAAAGCTGCCCGATACCTGCCTTCTGGCGTTTGTTCTGCTCTTCATATTTCAGATACGAAAAATTCAGGAGGGAGTTTCCCGCCATACATCCTCCAAAATGGATTCCTCTCTGATCCCGGGCGAACAGCTTCAGCAGGTCTCCCGGAATATTTTTCCTGCCGTCCCGTAAGATCCCGATCCAATAAATATGATGAAGTTCTCCCTGGTCCAGAAGATTTTCCATAATAGTTTTCATTCCCGTCTTAGAGCCATTGACCATTTCGACAAACCAGGCCAGGTCCGGCAGACAGATATACAGTGCCTTTTGCCGTTTCATCCTGTCAAATACAGCATTTTCGTCACCTCCTTTCATGAGGATCTCCCATTTCTGACCGCTCCGCTCTCTGAAAAGAGGCTGAAGCACCTGCTCAAAGTACCGGCAGATCTCCTCCTCCGCGCTTAAGTACAGCAGATCTTTCTGGTTTTCAAACCCGGACATTTTACAATCCACAGGTCCGATCAGACATACACTGCTCTGCTTTGATAAAGCCTCCGCGATCAGAATCTTCATAAAATTGCTCTTTCCTGACTTGCGGGTACCCGTGATCAGAAAGCAGTACAGGTCACGCATCTCCAGGGAATAAACCTCGCCGCTCTGCATATCATAGCCAACCGGCAGAAGAGCGGGATCTGCTTCCGCCAGACGGACCTCCTTCCGGGTCCTGAAGGCATCCAGGAGAGGTCTTTTGGGTATTTCGGGAATTCTTTCCGCCTGCATGTTCCCGTATCCCGCTGCAAGAGCAAGGCATATTTCCTCGATTTTTCCCCTCCTTGCCATACTGCTCAGTTTTCCGAGATATATGGCGCTCTGGTACTCCTTGACCCTGTGGTCATCAAGAAGCAGGCCTCTTCCCGGAAGACGTTCTTCCGGCAGGATCTCCACCCGCGGAACTTTCAGCGCTTCTGCATAGGCGTACCGGTCCCTGAGAGAAAGGGTCAGCAGGGTCTTCAGGTTCTCCGCCAGCCGTCCCGATATGCCGCCCGTACCGACCTCTCCTGTCATGATCAGGAAGATTCCGCAGGAAGGCCCTTCTCTGGCCAGAGTGTACAGAGAAGCCTCAAAAGCATCCAAAGTTTTTGCTCTGAACCGATCACAGGAATCGATCAGCAGAAGCATCATCGGAAATCCGGCGCGGATATCCTCCTGTACCTGTGTAAAAGGCACCCCGCCGAAGGCTTTCTTTCGTTCCTCCAGTCTTTTCAGGAGGAAATGAAAAAGTCTTGTGATTTTATCCGGAACGTCTTCTTTTATGATTCCCCCGATATGAGGTGCTCCTGCGAATGCATCCAGGATCCCTCCCCCGAAATCCAGCACGTAGATCCAGACAGAAGAGGGCGGGCAGGTGCAGATGATCCCGACGGTCAGTGTCTGAAGCCATGTGCTCCGGCCGGAGGAAGAGCATCCAATCACGCCGATGTTTCCGTTTTCGGGAAGACGGATATAATACGGATACTGCCTCTGCTCATACGGATCATCCACCAGGCCTGTCGGGATGCATACCGATGATTTTCCGGCGGCGGATCCCCCCGGACTCATGGAAAAAAGATCATCCAGCTCTACATGCTCCGGCAGAAAAGGGAGCCACAGCGGATGCATCCTGCCGGTCTTTATCTGCGCAGCCGCTTCCCTCAGATACTCTGTCACGGCTTCCAGCTGAGTCTTCCGGCTTTCTGTGGAACCATTCCCGGTACACTTCCCGGAACCTTTTTGCAGGCTCTCATCCTGCTTGACGGGTGCCGCCGGCTGTTCTCTCCCGGTAAGAGAAATCAACCGGACCGAAGCTCCCTTTGCGCTCCGCACCCCCTCCGGGCACATCGCGCCGCCATAACCGCTCTGAAAAAGCTCAAAGCACTCATCATTTCCCACCTGCAGAAAGGCTCTCCCGGTATGGGTAAGCGAGGCGGCATCCGGTTTCTGAAGCATATCCGTACTGTCCTGCCTGTCCTGGACCCGCAGACAGATCCGGCTCCTGGTATTGCTCCTTATGTTTTCGTCCACAGTTCCCCCCGGCTTCTGTGTTGCCAGGACCAGATGGATCCCGAGGGACCTGCCCACCTGTGCCACACTGATAAGTTCCTTCATAAATTCCGGTTCTTCCCTCTTCAATTCGGCAAATTCATCGATGATGATCAGCAGATGGGGCAGCGGTTCTTCTGCTTCCCCGTCCTTGTAGAGACGGATATACGCATTGATATGATTCACGCCATAGGTATTAAAGATTTTCTGACGTCTCCGGTTTTCACTGTTTATGGAGATCATGGCCCTTCTGATGCGTCCGCCGGACAGATTAGAGATCGTCCCCGCCAGATGCGGCAGGTTTTTAAAATGATTCGCCATTCCTCCGCCCTTAAAATCGATCAGAAAAAACCTTATATCCTCAGGACTGTACATTACGGAAAGTGAAAGGATCAGTGTTTCCAGAGTCTCACTTTTTCCGGAACCTGTCGTCCCCGCCAGAAGGGCGTGAGGACCATGATACTTTTCGTGCAGATCCAGATACAGAGGAACACCTCCCGCCTTCTGGCCGATCAGAGAGCGCATACTCTCATAGATCCTGTTCTTCAGCCATCGTTCCTTTACGTTCAGTTCCTCTGGTACCGTAATTCCGTACATATCAAAAAAAGTCAGCAAAGAAGGGATCTCGCCTCCCTCCTGCAGTTCCCGGGTCTTTAAAGAGGCGAGACGCCGTGCAAATGTTTCGGTGTGGTTTCTATGTGTCCTGTCAAATTCCAGGCATCTCTTCGCCACACCTCCGTCTTCAAAATCGAAGATCCCCTTTTCCTCCGGATCATTGCAGATGATAAACCTGCACGCATTTGGAAGCTGCTCCTGGTTTTCCGTGAGGATCACGGAAGTCAGGCCATAACCGCCGCCTGGGTTCAGAACATATTTCGAGATCAGAGAGTTTTCCAGCATGGAAACATCCGCGATGAACAGGATGAAGTAAGGATCCCGGCCTGTATTTTTTGAGCTTTTGTTGTCCGTGCTCTGCCTTTCTTCACGCCGGCGGAATATCTCCGCGAGAGCAAAAAACACCTCGCCCGCCTCTGTCCTGTCGGATGCTATATAGCGCATTTTCCGGTCATCTGAAAACATATGTGGAAACCATCTGGCAAAATCCCATTCCTGCGGGTCTGCCAGTCTATCCTTGTCATAGATCAGTGCAAAACGCACATCATGAAAGCTGGTAAAAGCGGCCGCCTGCGCCATCAGAAGTCTGGCAGGTCCGATGGCGCCTTTCTTTTCCGGGCCGCCGGTAATGCCCACCACCGGATGCTTCTGAAGATCCACCAGTACCGGCACCCCGGACAGGATCTTGTATCTGCTGCGGATGTTCCGGACCCTTTCTTCGAGAATATCCGTTTCTACTGAAAATCTTTCCGGCGCTCCTTCGATCTTCGCCTGAAACTCCATGCTCCCAAGTCCCAGGCGGAAGGAAAGGAAGTCCTCATGCCCCGGATTGCGGTTCCACAACATGGACGAATCTGCCGTATAAGAAAGATACTCTTCCGGCCCGGGATACATCCTGTTTAATATGGCCCGGCTGTCCTCATAGATCTTCTGTATTTCCTGCTCCTTTTTCTCCAGATAAAGATCGTACTGGCTGAGTCTTTCTTTTTCTTCCCTTTCCCTGATCCGGTTCTGGTATCTCAGCCGGAAAAGACTCCAGAATACAGCAATGGATGCTGAGGAGGCTGCCATCAGAATACCGGAATACATGTAAGGATGATTATTCTGCCCTGTCATACGGGCACTCCAGAGCATCAGGAAACTGCTCATCATCATAGGGATGGTCATGGTGATACTCGGCCCCACAAGCAGAAACGGACTGACATTTTCCTGCCGTACAGGTTTTGGCGGATTCTCGATCTTCACCGCAGCGGTATCCGGCTTCTCAATGATCCGCGGCGAGCGGTGGAAAAATTCCTCCACTGCGGAGGGACCCGGAGGCAGAGAAGGCTTCCCTTCATATGCCTGAAGAGCGACTCTTACATCATCGCCGCCTGCTGCCAGTATATCTCCAAGAAAAACAAGCCGCAGCCCAAGGATGTCGATGGTATCCCCGTACCGGAGGCTCCGTTCTGTCTGTACATAGGTCCTGTTTACGTACAGGCCGTTCCTGCTTTGGGAGATCACTTTCCACTCCCCTTCACTGAAGCAGATCACTGCGTGACGTCTCCCCACCATATCCATATTGTTGTAGCAGATCGTACAGCCCTTCTCTCTCCCGATCGTGATTCTTTTCCCGGCCAGGCTGTACAGGCCAAAAGGCTGAAAAGGATCCTGAACCTTTCTGACGAGAAGAGAGATCTCCTCGCCCTCTTCGGTAAAGAGCTTAATATGTGTTCCTTCCTGTAACGGGCATGGTAACAGGCCTCCGGAGCCGCTCTCATCCGGATGATACCGCTCTCCCCTGCACAGACGCCAGGTCCACTGCATAACATCCAGGCAAAGATGAATGTCGCCCGACAGCCCAAAATAGTTCCGGCTGATATGGATCCTGTAATCCCTGTTGTTTACGGCCGGCAGCCGGAAATCCCGATATGCACTTCTTGTATAGACAGAAATCATCAGCGTCATACTGTCCATCCTTCTGTAAAAGATCAGATTGTTTTATCCACGGATCTCCAGGAAGAATTCCGAATCACCGAACCGAAGGGCATCCCCGGTACGGACTTCGGCAGGCTCCTGTTCCTTCAGAAGATTCCGGTTTACATAGGTTCCGTTCGTAGAACGTTCATCCTGCACAAAAACCCTGCCCTTTTCCTGATAGATCCGGCAGTGTCTGCGGGATACGGCCGGATCCCCGCGGATCACCACATCACAAAAATCCTCTTTTGACCCCAGAAAGACCTGGTCTCTCAGCAGGAAGTGATATTTTCTCTCAGCATTTTTCCTGTCTGTCAGAAATACTTCCTTCTGCGCGTCTCCTCCAAACATCATGCGGGTAAACTCTCCCCTGTCCGCCTGAAGATTTACCGCTCCTCCCGGATCCGGAAGCCCGTCTTCAGCACATGCATTTCCATGGGCATTTCCCCAGGCATTTCCAAAGGCGTTTCTGTGAGCACTTCCATAATCATTCCCACGGGATTTCCCATAAATATCCTCATATGCTTCTGAGAGCCCTATTCCCGGCTCTTCCTTTTTCTTCTGATACAGGGCCCTGTACAGGAACCAGGTGCCTGCGCACACAGACAGGAGCACAGCCGGGAGAAGGATCAGAAGCACAGGCGTCACCCTGTATCCAAAGAAATACAAGCTCTTTGCATCTGCTTTTTCCGGCGGGGGCGAGGCAGCCTGAACCGGCAAAACGGTTGGTGAGGGGGTTGGGGATGGCTCCGGTGTCGGTGTCGGCGATGGGGTCGGCGTCGGCGATGGAGAAGGCTCCGGAAGAGGGCTCTGTGCCATGCGCACCTCCTTTTCAACAATGGCCCCTCCCTCTTCCGAGGCAATGGAAAGCCGTATCATTTTTGTACTTCCATCCTGCAGCTCCGGCGGAAGGCGGAAATGGAACCGCCAGCTGCTGTAATCCCGTGCCATTCTCCCTGCCGGCAGGCCTGGGTCTTCCAGATCGTTCAACAGAAAAAAATCCCCGCCGGAATCCCGGCAGAGAGCTGCCAGATCGTCCAGACCTGCACCTCCGCTGCTGCCCAGAGATCCCAATGCGTAGATCGGAATATGCCGGATCTTCTGTTCTGCCTGGACCTCCGCTCTCGTATAGCTGCCGCCCCTGGTCTCGTTCATCCCGTCTGATACAACAACAATTCGTTTATAATCTACCGGTCCCTCCCCATTATTCAGGTCGTGAAGACAGGTATACAGCGCATCCATAAGACAGGCATCCTGGTCATAAAACTGTAGACCGTCAATGGACTGCCGGACAGCCTCATAGTTATCCGAAAAATAATTTATCTGATGCACTTCTTCAGAAAAGGTCCAGAACTCGAATAATTCTCCCGGGATCCTCCCGTCAACGATGCGGTGCAGCACCTGCCGGAGCATCGATCTGCTGTTTCCCGAAATAGATACGGAATTATCGATAAGAAAAACCGTCCGGCAGCAGATCCCGGAAGCTTCTTCAAACAAAGGACAGAACCCCAGATCCCCCTGCCCGATCTGATAATTCCCGGCCAGTACTTCGGCCCCTGTCACCAGTCCCGGAATGTCCCGGACATAAAAATCCCAGTTTCCTTCTTCCTGTAAAGTCTGTATAATCTCAGCGCTCCGGCAGGGATAAGCCAGACTCAGGAACAGCAGCGCCGCCGCACCTGAAACCAGTATTCCCTTACCGGCATATCTTCCTGCCCGCATGATGATCACCTTCCATTCTTTTTACTATTCTTTTTATTATTCTCTTTATCTTTCTTTTTCGCCATTCAGGCAAGACGGAGTACTTTTCGCATATAATCGCCAAGCTGGCTCCACGGAAGCTGTGTAATATAATTTTCACCCCCGGTGAATTCCACATGAAACGGCGGCGAGATCCGCACCATCTTCTCAAGGATCCTGTCATAATCCCAGATGTGCACCAGGTTTTCAAACTGAGCGATCTTGCTCCTGGAAATGATATCCGACAGAACCGGCATATAGATTCTGGTACACTTATCCAGGATCCGGAACATATCCGTCAGCTCACTTCCCAGATCCAGTACAAACACTTCGTAAGATGTGCTTAAAGCCAGCAGGTCCAGCAGCTTTTCCCACTGTGCGGCGGTCGTTTCCTGAATGTCCCATGGCGTACGCACGGGAGGGATATAGTCCAGATTATGGATGCTCTGCACAAGGCCGTTGATCTTGTGCACCAGATTTAAGCTGTCCTGCCTTACAAAGTACAGAAGATCGCTTAAGTTTCCTTCATAGGATTTTCCCATCAGTTCTTCAAACCCGGAGTATTCTTCCATACAGAGAAGCAGAACGGACTTTTTTTCAGCCAGAAGCTGCCCAAGGGTAAGCGCAATGGAAGTCTTCAGGCACCGGTGAAGAGGTGAATAAACCCCAAGAATCTCCACCTGTTTATGCGGCGCCGTCACAAGCCCCGGTACCGGAACGCCCTCTCTTCCGTAACATGCCATCACCTCCCGCAGCACCTGAGAGGATGCCTGATATTTATATACAGCCGGGAACTGCTCCAGTTCCGGCTTACTGTTCCCTTCCGAATGGATTCCTTTTGACTGGATCCCTTCCGACTGGATCCCTTCCGTCAGGATAATGATCTTCCCGATATCCAGATACCTTATCTCCTTATCCATGGCCTTGTCAGAGATCAGCAGCAGCTCGATCTTATGTTCCTTTGCATAGGCCTTCAGCTTTTCAGCTGAGGTAAAAGCAATCACCTCAAATGGAATGTTCCTTTTCTGGTTCAGGTGATCCATGAAATTCATGGCATAATCCACTTCCAGATCACACACCGCGAAAATATTTTTCTTCAACGCATCACCCTCCTGCCACTGTAAGGATCACGGCCAGAAAGACCGGCACCATAAAAGAAAAGTTCTCCGGATGGTTTTCGCCCTTGCAGGAATACGGCTGTGT
The DNA here is from genome assembly GCA_902782975.1 of uncultured Lachnospiraceae bacterium. GTDB lineage: Bacteria > Bacillota > Clostridia > Lachnospirales > Lachnospiraceae > Blautia_A. The sequence continues at coordinate 540 of CACZPF010000084.1, read as the reverse complement.
TCTGCCTGTATGGACCACTGTCCTGATATAATTCCCCATATACCGGAGACGCTCCGGGAGACTGCAGCGGGTCAGAAGAAGCACAAGAGAAATCACTCCGCCGGTCAGAAACGACCAGATCATACATTTTAAAATTTTCCGCACCCCAAAGCAAACCCCCAGTGCACTTAAGTTCTTAATATCCCCCGCGCCAAGCATCCGGAACACAAACAGCCATCCAAGGAGGAGTACCGGAAGGATCATTCCCCCTGCTGCATCCGGAAGGGTTTTTATTCCTCCAGCGTACAGACGGATCATGTATCCCGCCGCCATGCTGAACAGGATCCATCGATTTGCAATTTTCTTTTTTTTCAGATCCATGCCCATCCCGACAAGGGCAGTCAGGACGGAAAGAATGTCTGCATACATGTTTCTCCCCCTTCATCTATCGCTTATTTCCAGGTAATTGCGAAACTCACTGATAAGATTGAATGGTATGAATCTTCAAACATCTGCAGATGCCTTAGAACTTCTTAGCTCGTCAAAAAATGCGTTGTTTGT
>CACZPF010000083.1 GCA_902782975.1 uncultured Lachnospiraceae bacterium | reverse complement strand
GACGGAATATGCGGCGGCAAACGGCTGGGACGAGAAGTTCAGCGCAGGTGCTCTTCAGCTCTGCCATCTGGGCGGCCAGCTTTCCGGTTATCCCACCAGCTACAATGTACTTGGCGTATACTACAACAAACAGATCTTTGCTGATCTTGGAATCGAAGTTCCCACCACTTTCGAAGAGTTTGAAGCGATCCTTCCTGTTATCAAAGAAGCAGGCATCTATCCGATGGAGACAGGCGGACTGAACGGATGGCATGTCATGAGATGGCTGGAACTCCTGATCGAGCATTATGCAGGAGCTGAACTTCACGACAAGATGAACCAGTTTGAAGAGAGCTGGGACAACGAAGCAGTTGCGCAGGCTTTCCAGAAGTATAAAGAGTGGTGCGACGCAGGATACTTCCCGGATGGATTCCTGACAGCAGACCCCAACGATACCATCCTGAATATGGGCATGGGCGCTTCTGCTATGGACCTGGAAGGACAGTGGTACGACGGCAACATCCTTCAGAACGAGCTGGATCTTGAAAACTACGGCTTCTTTGCTTTCCCGTCCACTGGCACCAACAGGATGTCCGCGTTTGCCGAGCAGACTGAATTCAACGTAAATCTTACAGATGAAGAGCTGGAAGCAGCTGTTAAGTATATGGATGCTCTGTTTAATGAAGAAGTTGTTCAGAATCCGGATTATGGCAAATATTATAACCTTCCGCTTCCGCTGATCGGATCGGTAGCTCCTGCTGATCAGCTCAATGTCAATACCATGATCGAAACCTCCAACGCCAATGGTACCTTTACCATTACCGATCAGGCGTTCCCGACAGAGGTTGCCGATGTTCTGTTCAACTGCCAGGATGCAGTTGCCACCGGCGAGATGGATCCATCCGAACCGCCCGCACTGATCCAGGCTGCCATCGAGGCTTATCTTGCAAAATAATCCTCCTGGTCCCGGTTGATCAGGTCCGGGACAGTGGCATTCTGTCCTGAACAGTTCTCTGCCATCAGGCAGAGGGGATGAAAAGCATGTGGGCAGGGATCCGTCCCTGCCCGCATTCTTAAGCCTCTGAGTCAGAGGAAAAGAGTATTTTATGGAAAATAAAAGATCTGCATCACGGTTTCCGAAAACAAATGGTTGGGAGGTTTAAGAATGGATGGGAAAAAGTCAAAGAAAGGGGTATGGCCTTTTCTTCTGCCGGCATTGATCATCTATCTGTCAGTTATTGTCATTCCGGTTTTTTATTCGCTGTTTATCAGTTTGTTCAAGTGGAACGGCGTTGCCAAGATGGAATTTGTCGGACTTGGAAATTACAAAAATCTGTTTTTTAACGATAAGGTCTTCCTCACTGCGCTGAAAAACAACCTGCTCTGGATCGTTATGACGATCGTCATCACCATGACGGTGTCGCTTATGTTCGCTGTCATGCTCAATAATAAATTCCGCGGAAGGACCGTTTTCCGCGCGCTGTTCTATTTCCCCTGTGTTGTGGCTCCGATCGCCGTGGCTATTATCTGGCGATGGATCTACAATCCGAATATAGGTTTCATCAATCAGTTCTTCAAAGTGATCGGCATTAACTACAAGCAGACCTGGATCTCGGATCCGAAGGTCAGTATTTATGCGGTATTCTTTGCAGCTCTCTGGCAGGGGATCGGCTCTCCCATGATCCTGTTCCTGGCAGGCCTGCAGGGGGTTTCCGTGGATGTCCTGGAAGCGGCGACCGTGGACGGCGCATCTCCTGTTAAAAAATTCTTCTTTATCACGATCCCGCTGATGAAGCAGACCTTTGTGATGGTTATCGCCAATCTGATCACGGCGGCGTTAAAGGTGTACGATATCGTAGCCGGTCTGACGGACGGCGGCCCCAACAATGCGACCCAGATGCTTGGTACCTATATGTATTCCCAGACCTTCCAGTATAATAATGTGGGTATGGGGACAGCCGTGGCCTGTGTCATGCTCTTTATGATGATGATCGTCATCGTGCCCTATGTAAACTTTACCTCGAAAGAACACTAGAAAGGAGGAGGACCAGATGGAAGGCAAATCAAAGAAAATGCTCAAAAAAACAGCGCTGTATGTCCTTTTGATCGCACTTGCCCTGATATGGATCGTACCGATCTTTACATTGGTGGCGACTTCCCTGAAGCATAAAAAAGACTTTATGAGCGGTCTTTCTCTTTTCCAGCTTCCGGCAGAGCTTGCCTGGGATAATT
>CACZPF010000082.1 GCA_902782975.1 uncultured Lachnospiraceae bacterium | reverse complement strand
CAACGCATTTTTTGACGAGCTAAGAAGTTCTAAGGCATCTGCAGATGTTTGAAGATTCATACCATTCAATCTTACCAGTGAGTTTCGTAATTACCTGATTTCTTTATAAAGAAAGGATGAATCAGGATGTATACCTGCGCAAATTGTTCAGTTCACGCCTGTGAACGGGAAGATCATGGAAATCTCCCTAAAAACTGCCCGATGAACGATATGGTAAATCTGGAGAAGATCCGGCAGTCTTATCTGGAACCTGAGACAAACAGGTTTTTTCTTAATGCGGCTCTGGTGGAGGCAGAAGGGTACTGCGAATGGCCCCGTCTGAGGGAAACCATCGAGTTCTGCAAAAAAATGGGCTATAAAAGAGTTGGAATGGCATTCTGCGGAGGCCTGAAAAATGAAGCGAAGATTGCTGCGGATCTGTTTAGAAAGCACGGAATAAACCTGATCACAGTGATCTGTAAGACGGGCGGATATGATAAGACGGAAGTTGGAATGACCGACAGACATAAGACACGTCCCGGGGAGTTTGAGCCTATGTGCAATCCAATCGCGCAGGCAGAACTTCTGAACGGCCAGAACACAGAATTCAATATTGTGCTTGGACTTTGTGTGGGGCATGATTCCTTGTTTATGAAGCACTCAAATGCCCTGTGTACGGTTCTTGTCGTTAAGGACCGGGTGCTGGGACATAATCCTTGTGCTGCACTTTATACAGCAGAGTTCTATGGGAGAAAGCGGCTGCTTCCTCCGACGCCTGTGATCTGAAAAAACATTCAGCGGATCGATTCAGTTTTTTGTTTACGATGGACCATGGAGGATCAGAATGACCATGGATTTTACATTTTTAAGAGATAAAGCTCCTTCGATCATTGGAGAGAGTGATTTAAAGAAAAGCGCGGTCGCTATTGCTCTTACAGAGCGTGATGAGATCATCTTTGAAGTTCGTTCCAGAAAGATCGCCCATCAGCCGGGGGACATCTGTCTGCCGGGCGGCGGTATAGAAGATGGCGAACTGCCGGAGCAGGCGGCTGTCCGGGAGACGGCAGAAGAACTGCTTATTGATCCTGCCACGATCCGGGTAATCGCTCCCTCAAGTATCTTTATTACCGGAATGCTGGAGATCCACAGTTTTCTATGTTCCGTGAGGGGATATCATGGAACGTGGCAGAAAGATGAAGTGGAAAACATACTGCAGATCCCCCTTGATTTTTTTCGGAATACGGAACCGGACATTCACGAGGTGGTCTGGCGCCCTGAAATGGGTGATGATTTTCCCTTTGGCAAAGTATACGGCGGCCGCAGATATGCCTGGAGGGAACATAAAAGCAGGATCCGTTTTTATGAATATGAGGGTCATGTCATCTGGGGAATAACAGCCCGTATCATGGAAAATTTTGTCCGCCAGCTCGGGTAAATATGGGAATATGAAGCATGGAGTCAGATTGATTAAGAATCTGGCTCCATGCTTTTTGTATATAACAGGCAATTGCAAAACTCCCTGCTTCGATGGAATTGTAAGAATCTTCAACCGGCTTCGATGTCTTGAGTCCGGTCGGCAGCTGTTATCTGCTCATTTCCAGGATCTCGCCTTTGTTCTTGTGGTCTTCGATGACAGAAAGAAGTTCTGACCGGTCGGAAGAGGGAAGATCGCCCGGGACAGTATTTTTTACTGCACTGGCGGCATTGCCAAATTCCAGAGCTCTCTGAATATGATCCGGTTCTGACAGCAGGCCGTAAAGGACACCGCCCACATAGGCATCACCGCTGCCGATGCGGTCCACCACTTCGATATTGCGGTAGGGTTCTTCCGTATAATATCGCTGATCTGCTGCATTATAGATGACAGAACCGAAGGTATGGATCCGGGGACTGTGTACGGTCCGCTGGGTGGAGGCTACGATGGAGATCGGGAATTCCTCCGTAAAGCTCTTCATAACGTCATAAAGGCTGCCCTCTTTCAGGAAGGTAAGCTTTGCGGTACTTTCAGAGCAGAAGAAAATGTCAACATACGGCAGGATCTTGAGAATGCATTCTCTTGCTTCATCGCCGGACCACAGATTTCCCCGGAAGTTTACATCAAAGGAGATCAGGGCGCCGGCTTCCTTAAACCGGCGGATCATTTCTATGGCTGTATTCTGAACCTGCTTTCCGAGGGCAAGGGTAATGCCGCTTGTATGGAAACATCTGGCGGATTCGAATAAAGAATCATCGTACTGGGAAAGGTCGATCCCTGTAAAAGAGGAATTGGCCCGGTCATAGACAACATGGGGCTTTCGGGGATAGGCAGCACTTTCATAAAAATACAGCCCGACCCTGGCATTTTTGCTGCTGTCATAGACCAGATAGTCATCACTCACCCCGTTAAAACGGATCTTATTACGTACATAATAACCGATCTCGTTATCCGGAAGTCTGGAAATAATACCGGCACGAAGTCCCAGAAGAGAAACACCGCTGAGCACATTCAATTCGGCGCCGCCTACCTGTTTTGTGAAATCCTCGCACCGTACAAGCCGGTCATTATCCGGAGGAGAAAGACGAAGGAGAAGCTCCCCCATGGCTAAAAGGTCAAATTCTTTTTTCAAATAAATGCACCTCCTTGAAAAATGAAGACAGAAGTATCATAATACATATCGATGTTGTTCTAAACAGATTATAATTAGTGTAAAAAAAGAATGCAAGCTTTTCGATCAGGCTGTGTCGGCTCTTGGATATAAAGACGGAAAAATAAGAATAGCATGGCTCTTTGTGCAGGGCAGAAAGGGGATACAATGACCTTAAGAACTGTAGATTTAAAAAATATGACCATACATGACCGTTTCTGGGATAAATACAGAAACCTGATCCCGGCAGAGGTCCTTCCTTATCAGTGGAAAGCGCTGAACGATGAGGTGATCGATGCGTCGCCAAGCCATGCCATCCGCAACTTCCGCATCGCCGCCGGGTTGGAAAAGGGAGCATTTTATGGATTTGTTTTTCAGGATTCGGACGTTGCCAAATGGCTGGAAGCCGCAGCGTACTCTCTTTCCTGGCATCCGGATGCAAAGCTGGAAAAGCAGATGGATGAAGTGATAGAGCTGATCGGATCGGCACAGCAGCCGGATGGATACCTGGATACCTGCTTTATCATTACAGATCCGGGCAGAGAATTTATGAACCTGATGGACGGGCATGAACTTTACTGCGCAGGTCATATGATCGAGGCAGGCGTGGCCTATTATCAGGTGACAGGAAAGAAAAACCTCCTGGACATATGTATCCGCCTGGCTGACCATATTGTAAAGGTGTTTCACGAACCGCCGCTTCGGAGGGCGATTCCGGGACACGAGGAGATCGAGCTGGCTCTGTTTAAGCTTTACAGGGCAACGGGGAAAAAGGATTACCTGGAAATGGCAAAGGACTTTCTGGATCGCCGGGGCGTGATGCCTTCTTATTTTGCGGAAGAGGGCAGGAGGCCGAAGTGGAAGAAAATCTGGAGCGACCCCAATACTTATGAACTTGCCTATTCTCAGGCGGATGAGCCTGTCCGTTTACAGAGAACAGCCAGAGGTCATGCGGTGAGGGCGGTATATCTTTACTCCGCCATGGCAGATGTCGCCGGGGAGACCGGGGATGAAGAACTGCTTTGCGCCTGCAAGGCTCTTTATAAAGATATAGTAGAAAAGAAGATGTATATTACGGGCGGGATCGGCTCTTCCGGTCACCTGGAACGGTTCACCACCGCCTATGATCTTCCCAACAGTTCCGCCTATGCAGAAAGCTGCGCCTCCATCGGTCTTGCCTTATTCTGCAGGAGAATGGCGGCTGTGACCGGCGAGGCGCATTATATGGATACGGCAGAATGTGCCCTGTATAATACCGTTCTTTCCGGCATTGCCATGGACGGAAAAAGCTTTTTCTATGTCAATCCGCTGGAGGTCTGGCCGGATGCCTGTATGGAAGGCACCTCCATGGCTCACGTGAAGCCGGTCCGTCAGAAATGGTTCGGATGCGCCTGCTGTCCGCCCAATATTGCGAGAACGCTGGCATCTCTGCAGGAGTACTGTATTTTTGAGGATGAGAGAGGATTCTATCTCAATCTGTTCATATCCGGGGAAACAAGACAGAGGCTGGGAGATAAGACTTTTCTTGTAAAGACAGACACCCGTTTCCCCTTTGACGGCCAGGTCACGATCAGGCTTGAAGAGACAGGCCAGGAGGATCTGACAGAGCAGAGTCCGGAATGCCAGGCAGAGACCGGCACGAAGGATACGGCAGGATGCATCCGCATCCGGATTCCAGGCTATGTTTCCTCTTACCGTCTGGAAAGAAACGGCATCCCTGCCGTCTGTAAAATGGATAAAGGATACGCCGTACTGGAAGGACCTTTTGAGGATGGAGACACGCTGGTGGTCTGTTTTGATATTCCCTGCCGGTTTGTTTATGCGAATCTGTCTGTCCGCTCTGATGCCGGAAAAGCGGCCCTTATGAAAGGACCGCTGGTCTACTGCCTGGAGGAAGAGGATAATCAGGCCAATCTGTCGTCTTTGATCGTGGATACAGAAGTTTTACCCGAAGAAGTCTATGATGAAAATCTTCTTGGAGGAACGACGATCCTCAAAGCATCCGGATGGAGACATATCTGCACAGAAGAAAATGCCTCTCTTCTTTACAGCACCAGTAAGCCGGCTCTTGAAAAAACAGACCTGACCTATGTTCCCTATGCCTGCTGGGGCAACCGCCATCCGGGAGAAATGTCGGTGTGGGTGCGCATGATGGAGAATGCGCCGGGAAAAGCGTGAATCATGCAGCCGCTTTCTTCTTAGATGGCAGATTTACAAGAACGATTCCGATCAGGAAGAAGATGGTTCCTGCAATTACATATTTGCTGATAGGGTCGTGGTAGAACAAAACTCCCCACAGGATCGTCAGGATCGTAGAAGAACTCTGGATGATGGTCGCGATCAGCAGAGGAACCGTTTTGATGGCGGCTGCCTGCAGGAGAAATCCTACACAGGTAATGGTGCCAAGAAGAAGCATACAGATAATCCCTGGGAGATTTACCGCTCCGGTCGTATGCGGCGTGGTCGGAATCAGGACAAGCAGGGTGGTCATCCAGCCGAAAATAAACATGGATTCATTCATTTCTACGATATCCATCTTCTGGATCCTTGCTTTCTGGGAAAGAGAAAAACCGGCAGCTCCGATTCCTGCAAGAACAAAGGCAAGCATCGTGGTCAGGCTGCTTCCGAGGAAAACATCCAGGGATGCTCCGTTCCAGGATATGCTGATGACACCGCTGATGCACAGGATGGTCCCAAGGAGAGTCCGCAGGGAAACCTTTTCTTTATAGATGAAGCGGGAAAACAGGAAGACGACAACGGTCTGGACGGGCCACACCAGTACGCCGCCATAGGAGAAGCCGCGCATAACACCGAAGTTTTCAGCCAGATAGTGGAGGGCTTTAAATATACCGCCGAATATGACTATTTTATCCATCAGAGTGAGATGGATCTTACCTGTACGGACGCGCTGGATGATCAGAAGAATCGTGATGCCTATGGTAAAGCGGAGGCAGGATGTGAGATAAGGAGAAAACATTGTTCCGACGGATTTGATCATCAGACCGCCGAAACTGAAAATAAATGCCTGCAGAATCAGATAAAAATAACCCATACTTATGTACCTCTCAAAAATCCAGTCTGTCATTTTATCGTAATATTATCATAGACAGAAAGGAAAGTCGACAGGATTTTTATTTCCTGCCTGCACCAGGTAAAAAGGAAAAGAGATCGGGAGGATCGAAGGATATGCCTGATATCAGAATAATAGAAAATTTTGACGCACCGGAGCTGGATGTTTACGCGCGCCTTTCGGAGATACAGCTGCTTAACAGGGCAGAACCTGCCAAGGGCATGTTTATCGCAGAAAGCGAAAAGGTCGTGACAAGAGCTCTGGATGCAGGGTATGAGCCGGTTTCTTTCCTGATGGAAACCAGCCAGATCAGCCGGGAGGGAAAGACCTTACTCGAACGATGTTCCGATGTGCCGGTATTTGTATCGGATGAGAGCGTCCTGAAGGCGCTGACAGGCTTTCCCATGACCAGAGGGATCCTTTGCGCGATGCGGCGCAGGTCTCTTCCTTCGGTGGAGGCGTTGTGCCGGGACGCCCGCAGGATCGCCATACTGGAAAATGTGGTCAATCCGACGAACCTCGGGGCGATCTTTCGTTCGGCTGCAGCCCTTGGGGTGGAATGCGTGCTTCTTACCTGTGACTGCACAGATCCTTTGTACCGGAGAGCCGCCCGGGTCAGTATGGGGACAGTTTTCCAGGTGCCGTGGACTTTTTTTGACAAGCACCTTTCGTGGCCGGAGGACGGACTGGGACTCTTAAAGTCGATGAACTTTAAGTTGGCAGCCATGGCCCTTTCGGATGATTCTGTATCTATTGCAGACCCGGTTCTTAAAAAACAGGAGCGGCTGGCCCTGCTTCTTGGAAGTGAAGGTCCGGGACTTGCACCGGATACGATCGCTGCCTGTGATTATACGGTAAAAATTCCCATGGCTGAACAGGTGGATTCTCTGAATGTTGCCGCCGCCAGCGCAGTAGCCTTCTGGGAACTGCGGCGCAGGTGAACACAGGGAATTGACCCGATGTCATTTAGTTTAGCTTTTGCCATCGAACAGCCCGGCAGGAATTGTCCATAGAGACGGCAGACCATTGGCCGGAAGTACAGAAAATGCGAGCAT
>CACZPF010000081.1 GCA_902782975.1 uncultured Lachnospiraceae bacterium | reverse complement strand
GCGTTCTTCACGGAAATAGGGGCGTCCCGTAGAAGCAGGTCCCGCGCTCCTGTTCTTATTGACAACAGCCGTAATGACCAGAACCAGAATCGTCAGAAGGTACGGCATCATGTCCATGATCTGCGATGCCATGGACAGCTTAACAGATCCGATATGAACACTCATCCCCTGATACTTGATCGCAAGCCCTTTCAGAATGCCGAACAGATAACACCCGAAAATAGCCCTCACGGGATTCCATCCGGAAAAGATCACCAGCGCAACCGCGATCCATCCTGTACCGGCCGTGATATTGTCCTGCCAGTAAGTCACGTAGACCAGCGAAAGATAGGCGCCTGCAAGACCGGAAAGAGCGCCGCCCAGCATCACATGTACATATTTATATAGATCCACCGGGATACCCGATGCATCTGCCGTTCCGGGATTTTCACCGACCATACGGGCCGAAAGGCCGAACCGGGTTTTTGAAAAATAAAAAGTAAGAACAACTGCGAAAAGAATTGAAAAATAGACAAACATATCCTGGGAAAACAGCATCGTTCCCAGAAATGGAACAGAGGATAAACCGGGAATCGTATGGACACCAAGAACAGCCGTAACATCCCTGCTCATAATGAACCCTGAATACCGCTTGCCGAGAAAATTCCCAAGGCCGGTTCCAAAAATCGTGAGGGCAAAACCTGTTACAGTCTGGTTTCCTTTCAGCGTGATCGTAATCAGTCCGTAGATCAGTGCTCCCAGCATACCGCCAAGCGCACCGCATAAGACACCGATCACCGCATTCTGAGAATCATACCCGGCAGCAAAGCCAAAGAATGCACCCATCATCATCATGCCTTCGATCCCCAGATTCAGCTGTCCGACCTTCTCACAGAGGATTCCTCCCAGTGTGGCCAGAAGAAATGGTGTTCCAAGCTGAATGGACATCTGCAGAAAAAGAGCTGCTTCGTTCATTTTGTACCCTCCTTTCCGACCAGTGTGACTTTGTAATGGGAAAACACTTCACTCCCCAGGATGATCAGAAGAATCACACCCTGGATCACATCGCCAGATGCTGAAGGAATCTGCATGGAGATTTCCATAAACGCGCCTCCCTGCACCAGAATGGCAAACAGAAAAGAAACGATCACCAGAGGGACCGGCTCCATATGGGCCATATAGGCGATGGCGATCGCCGTATATCCCATTCCTCCCATAGAGTCGTTCAGCGTACCTTCCACTGCCGATGCCTGGATCATCCCCGAAAGCCCGCAGATTCCCCCGCCTAAAAGACTGGTCAGAAGAATAAGCTTTTTTGTATGTATCCCTGCATATCTGGCTGTCTTTGGATTAACACCCATCACAGCGATTTCATAACCCATTCGAGTCCGGTGCAGAAGCAGGTAGACAAAAACAGTGATGACCACAGCCAGGATCCAGGTCACCGGAATTCCCAGCAGATTCCCGAGCCGCAGCGGGTCCGGAAAGTTGGCAATCTTCGGAAACCCCATTCCCTTCGGATCCTTCCATCTGCTCCTCTGAAGGTAAGATACCAGCTTAAGCGCTACATAATTGAGCATCAGGGTGACCAGCGTTTCGCTGACTCCCCACTTTTCCCGCAGGATCCCTGCGATCATGCACCAGATCCCGCCGCAGACAAAAGCAAATAAAAACATCAGGACAAGCCGCATCCCCATCGGAACTCCCGGAATAAACAAAGCCGCATAGGTCGCGCCGACAGCCCCCATAAAATACTGGCCTTCTGCTCCGATGTTAATAAAGTTCATCTTAAAACAGACAGCGATCCCCAGACCCATGATGAGAAACGGGATGGTCTTCTGTATCGTTTTCTGCAGATAATAAGAGGAAGAAAGAGAACCCCGGAGCATTTCCCGATAAACAACAAATGGATTGTAGCCGCAAAGTCCGATCACAATACCTGCTATCACCAGAGCAAGTAAAATAAACAGGATCCTCTGATACAGGGGACTCTTTGTATTTCTTTTTTCAAACCGCAGCATCCTGATCCTCCCGTCTTTCACCCATCATCATCAGACCGATCTCACGCTTTGTCGCGTCTTTTGCAGAAACAACACCCATAAGCGTGCCGTTATGAAGAACTGCGATCCGGTCGCAGATCCCGAGCATGATATCCAGATCTTCACCTACAAAAAGAATGGCAGCTCCTTTTTTCTTCTGTTCATTCAGTTTTTCATAGATAAAATCGGATGCGCCAACATCCAGGCCACGCACCGGATAAGCAGCGATCAGAAAATCGGTACTGTTTTCAATCTCTCTCCCGAGAAGAATCTTCTGAATGTTGCCTCCTGAAAGTGCCTGAATCTCCTGATCCGGTCCCGCTGCACTGACCCCGTAATCCGAGATAAGCTTTACCGCACTGTCCCTGCGGGCTTTTCTGTCGATAAAGATCCCTTCCTCTTTACCGGCAGAGCGAAGAGCTACATTATCTGTAATGCTCATCCCTTCTATAAGGCCCATGCCAAGTCTGTCCTCGGGGACGAAGCCCATATGAATATCTTCTTTTTTACGAATGACAGGATTAACGGAAGATATTTCCTTCCCGTTGAGCGTGATGGAGCCGGATACCCGGATAAGCCCTGCGATCGCTTCACATAATTCCTTCTGACCACTATCGGCTACGCCGGCAATTCCGAGGATCTCGTGGGAAGAAATCTCCAGTTCAGAAACCGAAAGGCCCCGCCGGTTTCCCCTGGGATGAAGACTCAGATTACGAATGGAAAGAACGATATGTTTATCCATATCCTCCGTATTTTCATAGGGGATGGAAAGATCCATCTCCCGTCCGACCATCATGGAAGCAAGAAGTTGTGCATCTGCCTCGGAAGTCGGAAGAGAGCCGATCGTCCTGCCTTTTCGAAGAACCGTCACACGGTCACTGATATCGATCACTTCCTGAAGTTTATGTGTGATCAGAATAACAGAACAGCCCTTTTGGCGCATCTCTTTGAGGATCTGGAACAGCCGGTCCGTCTCCTGGGAAGTGAGAACCGCTGTCGGCTCATCCAGGATCAGTATATCCGCTCCCCGGTAAAGAGCTTTGAGGATCTCAACAGTCTGCTTTTCTCCGATGGTCATCTGGCTTACTTTTTTTTCAGGAATGACCGAAAGTCCGTATAGATCAGACAGTTCGCGGATCTTTCCGATGACTTTCTTTTTATTCAGAAACAAGCCGTCCCTCATGCCGCCGACGATATTTTCCCAGGCGCTCAGAGCTTCCACCAGCTTAAAATGCTGATGGATCATCCCGATTCCAAGTGCTGCCGCATCCCGTGGGGTATGAATATCGACCTCTTTGCCTCTGATGCAGATCTTCCCATGATCCGGCCGGTACAGGCCTGACAGAATGTTCATCAGGGTACTTTTACCAGAACCGTTTTCACCGAGGATCGCGTGTATCTCCCGGGATCTGACGGTCAGATCTACGCCGTCGTTAGCCTTTATTTCGCCAAAATGCTTTTTAATATTGATCAGTTCTACTACTGAAGAATTGTCCATGTAAAACCTCATTTTCAGCAAACATGGGGCTGTCAGAAGCAAACGAAACAGATCCGGCATACCGTCGGATCTGTTTCGCAGATTTCTGCCAGCCCCTCAATAAATGGGTCCTTACTATTCTACGCTTCCGTTGACTCCTTCTACAAACCAGTCGAAGGAAAGAAGTGCCATATCGTCAAGAGTTTCTCCTTCAGCTACCCGGACCTCGCCCTGGTTATCACGGATTTCGCCCTGCCAGATATCCAGTGTACCGTTCTTAAAGCCATCAAAGGCTTCATCAACCAGTTCCTGTGTGCCATCTGTCAGATTATGCGGCTCGCACAGACTGACAAGCCCCTCCTGAATGCCAAGCCACTGATTAGCGCCAACCCACGTACCATCCTCGATCCTCTTGACATCATTTAAGAAGAAAGTTTCCCAGTCACATGCAGGACTGGTAAGATAGGAATCCGGGATCTGCTCGTAACCGGAGGTAGCATAGCCAAAGGACCATGCGCCGAGACCTGCCGCCGCGATTGCAGCATTCAGGCTGTCCAGATAGGCGATAACAATATCGGAGCCGTTGTTTACAAGCTCTGTAGCTGTTGCTGCTTCGATCGCGGGATCAAACCAGGAACCGGTCCATTTAACATTCACTGTCACATCCGGATTAACGGATTTTGCGCCAAGTGTAAAAGCGTTCACCATACGTACGCATTCCGGAATCGGATAGGAGCAGAGATAACCGATCTGGTTCTTCTCGGTACGCATACCTGCGATAATACCGCACAGATACTCGCTCTGGAAGTTCTTCGGGAAGAAGGTCGCCATGTTGTCTTTGTTGATGCTTCCGGAATAATGATTAAAATAGATGTCCGGATGTCTGTCTGCTACGTTTGCTGTATATTCACCATAACCGAAGCTGGTTGCATAGATAACGTTGCAGCCCTGCGCGATCAGTGCCTCGATCGCATCTTCACATTCAGAAGATTCCGGAATGCTGAGTGCATAATCTACCTTATAACCTGCATCTTCAAGTGCCTTAAAGCCCTGGGACAATGCATAGCTGAAACCTTCGGTGTTGAATTCGGTATTAAAGACAGCACCTACATGAATTTCATCCTTTGAAAGGACGGGAAGCCCGGATGCAGATTCCTGGGCAGTCACCGGTACAAGACCTGCAGATACCGTCATGGCAGCAGCGAGAAACAGGGATAAGATTTGCTTTTTCATGTAAAATCCTCCTTAAATTTTTAAAAAGAGGTATGCCATTTTACGGTATACCTCCAGTTGCGTTTTAAGTATAATATCAGATAAAATATTAAATGTCCAGTATAAATATACACATAAACGAAAGCACAAAACGCCTGCTTGTTGGCAGTTTTAAAAATCCAAACGATCAGATCAATTAAAACAAAAAAGCCCGGGCATCCTGTTTATAAGGATTCCCGGGTTTTTATGACTGCCGCAGACGGGAATCGAACCCGTACGGGGGGTAAGCCCCGCAGGATTTTAAGTCCTGTGCGTCTGCCTGTTCCGCCACTGCGG
>CACZPF010000080.1 GCA_902782975.1 uncultured Lachnospiraceae bacterium | reverse complement strand
GAGCCTGTTTCAATCTGGAACTCTTTCCCGGTGCCATGTTTGAGAAGCCCTGGATCATGGATGAACAGACCGGCATTTTCCCGCGCCAGCCCAACAGTCCCATACTTCACAGGCAAAGCATTCTCCCCCTTTCCGGCCATCAGAAACCGGATCCGGCAGGTCGTCCCCTGGCAGACCGGAAACAGCTGCTGGGGGACGAAAAATCTTACAATCCCATAGCCGCCGATGACTGGATTGCCAAGCCCTATGCCTCCGGCCGGAAACTGACTCTTTGCCCGGATGATCCCAAAACCCGCCTTCATATCGAATGCCTGACAACAGGATCCTGCCTCAGGCTGTATGACGGCAGGATGAACCATAATAACGGCTGGTTCGTAGTCAGCAGCGAGCTTCCCGCCGGACAAACAGAAAATGCCCTTTGCTGGCGTATTACCCCCAATGCTGTATCCGGTTGGCATTCGCCCACAGTAATTCAGACATCCCAGGTCGGATACCATCCCGGACAGGCCAAGTGTGCTGTACTTGAAATGGATCCGGAGGCAGAGATTCCGGACAGTGCAGTACTCTGCCAGATCACGGCCGAAGGAGAAAAACCGGTGCAGGAATTACCGGTCAGGCCATGGGGAAACTTTCTCCGGTATCATTATTGTCTTGTAGATTTCTCCGACGTGCAGCAGGAAGGACTGTATCTGCTGCGATGCCAGGATGCCGTATCCACCATGTTCCGTATCAGCCGTGATGTGTACGACCGGGGCGTTTGGCAGCCTGTGCTGGAATATTTCCTGCCGGTACAGATGTGCCATATGCGTGTACAGGAAAAATACCGGGTGTGGCACGGACTCTGCCACAAAGATGACGCCCGTATGGCTCCGGTCAGTCTGAACCATTTTGACAACTATGTCCAAGGTAATTCTACTCTCACACATTTCCGCCCCGGCGAATGCGTTCCGGGGCTGAACGCAGGAGGCTGGCATGATGCAGGGGATTTTGATCTCCGGGTGGAATCCCAGTCCGGGGAAGTCTACGTGCTTTCTCTGGCCTGGGAAGAATTTCACGTCGATCTGGACGCCACTACCATCGATCAGCAAAAACAGCTTGTGGAAATTCATCAGCCGGACGGAAAGCCGGACATATTGCAGCAGATCGAGCATGGTATGCTGTCCCTGATAGGCGGATGGAGATCCCTGGGGCGCCTGTACCGCGGCATTATCTGCAGGAGTCTTCGCCAGTATGTGCTGCTGGGCGATGCCGCTGCCATGACGGACGGCATTCCCGGCGATGAGGACGACCGCTGGGTATTCACAGAAAACAACCCGCTCAGGGAACTGACAGCTGCCGCCCATCTCGCCGCAGGAGCGCGGGCAATGGCAGGTTTTAATGATCTTCTCGCCCGGGACGCCCTGGACGCGGCCAAAACAGTATATGACCGCACACAGTGTCCGGACGGAAATGAACAGGTCCGTAATGCGAAAATTCACGCTGCTGCCGAATTATTCCTTACGACCCGCGATCCATTCTATCGGGAATTCCTGATCCGGGAGGCGCCTTACATGGCCGCACATATCGATGAAACAGGATGGATAGCTGCCCGGGTCGTGGGACCGCTGGATAACAGCCATTTTACCGAAATCATCCAAAAAGCGCTGCCCGGACTGCAGAAAGATCTGCAGGAAAGATGTGCCGAAACGCCCTACGGAATACCCTATCGTCCTTACATCTGGGGCGCCGGATGGGGTATCCAGGCCATGGCTTTTCGTTACTATTTCCTTTACAAAGCGTTTCCTGATATGTTTGACAGGCTGCCTCTGGAAAATGCGCTGAACTTTGTACTTGGCTGCCATCCCGGCAGCAACACCGCATCTTTTGCTTCCGGTATCGGCACCAGGTCAGCCACGGCTGCCTACGGCGCCAACCGGGCGGACTGGTCGTACATTCCAGGCGGCGTGATCTCCGGTACGGCACTGATCCGTCCCGATTTTCCCGAACTGCTGGACTATCCTTTCCTGTGGCAGCAGACCGAATACGTACTCGGCGGCGGCTCGTCGAATTTTATGTTTCTTGTCATGGCGGTCCGGCAGAATATGCAGTAAACCTGCCTAACATCTGAGGCAGGTTCAAAGCACAGGCTGTTTTAACAAGCAATTCTACAGACAAGTGAATTTTATAAGGAGGAAAACGCGATGTTACTTGGAGGTACTGTTACCGGAGATTATAGCAGCCCGAAAGAATGGGAAGAACTGTTGATCAGATCCAGGTTTAAAGCGATCACTGCGCCTTTCACCTGTCAGACACCCGAAAAAGAAATCGAAGAATACTGTGAGATCATCCTGAAGCACAATGTCCGGATCGCCGAGATAGGCGTATGGAAAAACCTGCTCGACCCCGATCCTGTCAGAGCAGCAGAAGCCATGGCCTACGCAAAAGGCCAGCTGGCACTGGGCGATAAACTGGGTATCCCCTGCTGCGTAAATATCGCCGGTACATCGGGAACTGCCAGCTGGGACGGAGCAGATCCCAGCAATTATTCTCCGGAAACCTATGACCGTATCGTAGCCCAGATCCGCGAAATCCTGGATGAAGTAAAACCAGTCCGCACTTACTATACACTGGAGCCCATGCCCTGGATGATCCCGGACAGTCCCGATGTGTATCTGCAGCTGATCAAAGATGTAGACCGTCCCCAATTCGGTGCGCACATGGACTTTGTCAACATGATCTGCTCTCCCAGAAGGTTTCTGGATGCAAACACATTTATTGAGGAATGTTTCCGTAAGCTTGCTCCTTACATCCGCAGCACACATATCAAGGACAGCCATATGGATCTGATCCGGCTGACCTCCTTCTTTGCCGAATGCAATCCCGGCGAAGGCGGACTGGACTATGTCGCCATTCTGCGCATCATTGACCGGTATCTGCCCAAGGACGCGCCAGTGCTGCTGGAACACATGAGTACATTCGAGGAATATGCCGCTGCATACGATTATGTCGCAGAAAAGGCAGACAAAGCTGGAATCGACATTTAAGAAAACACGGAGGGACAGTCCCTCCGTGTTTTTTAATAGCAATATACTCTTGCACCGTGTGCGGGTACGAGGCAGGCAACTCCGCCGGCGTGGACAGATGCTTCGGCACCAGTCCAGAGTTCACGAAGAATACCTCCGTCATACACTTTGCCGCCGGCGTCTGCAACGGCATTCATCCAGCAGTGAACTGCCCGTTCTTCATCTGTCAGATTAAACACGGCAAGATATCCTGCTTTAGCGGACGGGTCACGGCTCACCCAAATGGCCTCCTCATCCGTTCGCGAGATCTGCCTTGCGTATTGTCCGTTTTTCTGCATGGACAATATCTCCGGATCTGTAAGAAGAGCCAGTGTGAACGGATCCATTTTCGTCAACTCGGCCCCGATCATAAGCGGTGCGCCAAAGATACACCAGAGACTCATCATCGTGCGCTGTTCTTCCTCCGTGAAGCCGGTTTTCCGTTCTTTATGTTCTCCAAAACACCCTCCGATCGTTCCCACCGGAAGCATGTCGCAATCAGGATAGCATCCGGGCCGGTTCTTCCCCTGCCACAGTTCACACCGTCTGAACATATCCTTTAAAAGAGGCCAGGAATCCCAGAAATCATCCGTGATCCGCCACATATTGGCGTTTTCGGCATAATGTTCTGCCTCTGTGATCCTTGCCGGCCCCGGCGAGAGGGAAAGCACGATCGGGCGGCCGCATTTTTCTATTGCGCGATGCAGCAGCGCGATCTCCTGATGGGCTGTTACCGCGTCTTCCCGGCATATATCGTCACATTTGATAAAATCCACGCCCCATCCGGCATATAATTCCATGATCGAATCATAATACAGCTGTGCCTCCGGCATATTCACGCGAAGGCCGTACATATAGGGATTCCAGGCACAGATATTGGCAGGATCCGCCAGGCGGTCCGCTGTCAGATCCGTCCCCATAAGCTTTCTGTGTTCATGCGCCGCAGCCCGGGGAATTCCCCGCATGATATGGATGCCGAATTTTAATCCCAGAGAATGGATGTAATCTGCCAGCGGCTTAAACCCTCTTCCGTCTTTCGAAGACGGAAAACGTACCGGGTCCGGTATCAGGCGGGAGTATTCATCCATGATCAGTTTTCCAAAGGGAATATACTGGAATATCTGGCTCATAGAGCCGGCATCCTCTTCGTACCAGGATATGTCGATCACCACATACTCCCACCCGTACTGTTTCAGATGCGCAGCCATATATTCCGCATTCGCGCGGACCTGTTGTTCATCGACTTCTGTATTATAATAATCGTAACTGTTCCACCCCATGGGCGGTGTCGGCGCAAAATCATTCTTATTCATAAATTTCTCCTGTTCTGTTGTTTTTTAAATAGCAGCAAACATATGATCAGCAGAAATGCGGCGCTGTAAAAATACACCGGTGCTTTTGGCCCGGGTGCGAGGAGACTGACCATTTTCATGATATATGTAGCGCAGAAAGCTCCCAGATTACAGCCGGTAAGTATCACTGTAGTTCCCCTGTTGATCTGCCGTTCAGGAAGGATCTCCGCAATATATTCAAACATTTCCGTAACGACAATACTGTAGGAGGCACCAAAAACCAGCGCAGACAGTGCCATCGGAAAGGCTGCTCCCGAAAGGCACACCCCCATCATCCCTGCGATGGATAAAAGCAGCATGACCACCAGAAATCTGTCCTTAAGCCTTTTTTTCAAAGGACCGTAGAATATTCCTGCAAATATGCTGGAGATGATCATTCCGCTCAGCAGCATGCTGGCCTGCACATCGGTCCCGATCTGCCGGCCGGTCATGATCACGGGAATGCGCATGGTCAGTACCGTATTCGACCCGATGCACAAAAAGCAAAGCCCGGCTGCGGCAAGGTTCTGCAGAAAATGTTTATCCTCGGAGGAACCGGCGGGTCCCCCTTCCTTATTCACCGGCACCTCAGCCCCGGAGCCTTTTTCTTCCCGGATGTTTTTCTTATCCGCGAAACGATCCAGTGTATCTGACTCTCCTCTTTTTCCCGGAAATCCCAAAAGATAAACAGCCAGGATCAGCAGCCCCACCGTATAGATCCAGAAAACACGGGTCCAGGATGAGATGAGGAGTACGCCTGCTGCCATGGTCAGGACTGCGTTCCCGAGAGCCTCTACAGATCCCCTGTATCCTAAAAGACGGCTCCTATCCTGCCCTGTATAACGCCTGCTGATGGCACTGACGGCCTGGGTGTTGACCATGCCGGACCCTATCCCCATAAAAAACCGGCTGACCAGCACAAAAGGATAAGCCTGATAGAACAGGGGGAGCGTTCCTGCGATCGTATATAGAACCAGACCGGAAAGAATCACCTGCCGCTCACCCAGATATCCTGCCAGAACCACATTGGCCAGCATGACCAGAATAATGGCAAAGGAAGGGATCGATACCAGCAGATCTACCTGAACTGCAGAATATCTGCTGTAGTAGACCCGCATCTGCGGAATGGCGGCAGAAATGGAAAAGGTGGAAACCAGTCCGAAGGAAAGAGCCAGAAGTGAAATACTTTTTTGTTTACTCTTAAGATCGTACATGACACATAACAAAGCTTCTTTACCAAAAAGCTTTCTGAAAATTAATCATAAAAACAAATCATAAAAATTTATCATAAAAAATAATCATAAAAAAATAATCATAAAAGAGCAGCTGCATCATACAGCTGCTCTTTGTTATCAGTTTAATCAGAATCCAGGATAGATGATCACCCGATCATCAAAGCTTCGGGCCTGCATCTACAAGAGCCTTGCCTGCTTCGTTGCCTTCGTATTTTGCGAAGTTCTTGATAAATCTGCCGGCCAGATCCTTTGCCTTTGTCTCCCATTCGGAAGCATCTGCATAGGTATCTCTCGGGTCAAGAATACCTGTATCAACGCCCGGAAGCTCGGTGGGAACTTCGAAATCGAAGATCGGGATCTTCTTGGTCGGAGCCTTGTTTACATCGCCGTTCAGGATGGCATCGATGATACCACGGGTATCCTTAATGGAGATACGCTTGCCGGTTCCGTTCCATCCGGTGTTTACAAGATAAGCCTTTGCGCCGCTCTTCTGCATCTTCTTAACCAGCTCCTCGCCGTACTTGGTGGGATGCAGTTCCAGGAATGCCTGGCCGAAGCATGCGGAGAAGGTGGGTGTCGGCTCCGTGATACCGCGCTCTGTACCTGCAAGCTTTGCGGTGAATCCGGACAGGAAATAGTACTGGGTCTGCTCCGGTGTCAGGATGGATACAGGCGGAAGAACGCCGAACGCATCTGCGGAAAGGAAGATAACATTCTCTGCGTCCGGACCTGCGGATACAGGATTTACATTCTTAACGATCTTCTCGATATGCTCGATCGGATAGGAAACACGTGTATTCTCGGTTACGCTCTTATCAGCGAAATCGATCTTGCCGTTCTCATCCAGGGTAACGTTCTCAAGCAGAGCGTTTCTCTTGATAGCGTTGTAGATATCCGGCTCGGAATCCTTATCAAGGTTGATGACCTTCGCGTAGCAGCCGCCTTCGAAATTGAACACGCCGTTATCATCCCATCCGTGCTCGTCGTCACCGATCAGGAGACGCTTGGGATCTGTGGACAGTGTGGTCTTGCCTGTGCCGGAAAGG
>CACZPF010000079.1 GCA_902782975.1 uncultured Lachnospiraceae bacterium | reverse complement strand
CCAGAATACTTTCGATCCGTTCATACACACCGCCCCAGTCGCTGACGATCATCCCGTCAAATCCCCATTCTTTCCGCAGAAGTTCGTCCAGAAGTTTTTTACTGGAACTGCAGGGAACACCGTTGATGCGGTTATAAGCAGACATGACGGTCTCTGAATGACCCTCCTGGATACATTTTTTAAAAGCAGGATAATAGATTTCCCTCAATACCCGTTCCGGGATATGTACATCGATTCCTTTTCTCTCCTTCTCCTGATTATTCACTGCAAAGTGTTTGACATCAGCAAGGATCCCCGTCTGCTGGATCCCGCTTACAAATGCCCTCCCCATCTCACCCGTCAGAAACGGATCCTCCGAATAGCTTTCAAAATTCCTGCCTCCCAGAGGATCTCTCTGGATGTTCACATTCGGTCCCATGATCAGATCAATACCGAACGTATCGAATTCTCTCGCCAGAGCATTCGCCGTCCTCCCGGCTGTATCCGGATCCCAGGTACAGGCAAGAAGCGTTCCTGAAGGAAAACTGGTCACCCGCATTTTCTCATAATAATCCTCGCCGAGATTCTCGAGGATCGCATGATAACACTCGATTTCCTCTCCTTTCAGTTCTTCCGGATGTATACGATGATCTCTCCTCAGCTGGTCCAGGATCTTTTCACCTGCACGCAGACATTCCAGGATATGCGGATAAGAAGGACGCCCCTCCTGTTCTGTTCTTCTTTTGTGCATGGCATAATAGTTTGCGATCAGCTGGCGGAAATTTATCCCGGAGATAGAGTCGCTGAAAATCGCCGCAGGAATCCCGTAGTTTTCCATCGCTCCCGTGCCGTAGGGAAGACCGCCTGTCGTCATTTTAGCTTTCTCTTCCAAAGTCATGGAAGAAAGAATTTCAGATATTGACGCTTCATCTTTTAGAATACTCATGATTATCTCCATTTATCTGCTGCCGGCCGCAGGCCGGGTCAATATTTTTCCAAACCATCCTGGCCTCTGACACTTTAACTCATACAGACACTGCGGGGTACAGACGCCGCGCCTGCACCCCGCAGTACAAATATGGTAAACAATAGTAAACGCCAGGCTTTTACGTCATTTCCTGTAACGATCCTTATCCTTTAACAGCTCCTGCCACCATACCCTCTTCAAAGAACCTCTGGAAGAAGCAGTACAGCAGGAAGATAGGGATCACTGACATCACCGAAGCCGCCATGATCTGTCCATACTCAGTGGTAAATTCACTGCACAGATTCCGAAGGCCCAGCTGGATCGTAAATAGCTTCGCATCATTAATATAAATAAGAGGTGCCAGAAAATCATTCCATACCGTCGTTACCGTGAAGATCGTAAGCGTTGCCATGACCGGCTTGGACAGCGGGATCATGATCCGGCTGTAGATACCGAATTCATTCAGGCCATCGATCCGCCCTGCCTCGATCAGCTCGTTCGGGATCCCGTCAAAAAACTGTTTGACCAGGAAAACCCCCATTGGCGAAAAGGCCTGGATCAGGATCAGAGCCATATGCGTATTGGCAAGTCCCATCTTTCGAATAATGGAAAACTGGGGGATCATAATAACCTGGAAGGGCACCATCAAGGTCGCGAGGTAAACCAGAAACAGCTTATCTCTTTCCGGAAATACGATCTTGCTGAAAGCATAAGCTGCCAGTGTACTCGTGATCAGCTGAAGAACTGTTATGATAACTGTCAGCTTTACCGTATTAAAGAACATTCTGGGATAATTGGAAATTTCCCAGATATTTGAATAGTTTTCAAAATGGAAGGTCTGAGGGATCCAGCGGATCGGTACCTCAAACACCTCCAGGTTTGTCTTAAAAGACGCCGAAACCATCCAGATAAAAGGAAGCAGCATCGAGAAGACCAGTGTCAAGATCACTACATATTTTACGACGTTCAGAATTATTGCTCCGCCAGTATGTTTTTTTACAGCTGTCTGCATATATATTTCCTCCTTTCTCTGACCTCTCAGACGTCCATCTTTTTATTATGATAGAACTGGATCAATGTTACGAACAGGATAAGAAGGAAAAGAACCATCGCTTCGGCAGATGCATAACCGAACTTATAATCCACAAAAGCATCCTGATATATCTTCAGCACCAGTACCGATGTTGCTCTTCCGGGGCCGCCTTTTGTCATAACGTAGATCGGCGTAAATACCTGGAAGGAATTGATAATGCACATGATCAGAGCGTAAAAAGTAACCGGTCTCAGATTAGGAATGGTAACATACCACAGCTTCGCCCAGGTTCCTGCTCCATCCATGGTCGCAGCCTCATACTGATCTGCCGGAATACTGCGAAGACCGGCAAGATAAATGATCATATAGTATCCGATCCCTTTCCATATGATCATGATCATGACTGCAAGAAGTGCAGTATTTTTATCAGAAAGCCAGGAAGGTGGATTCTCTACTCCCAAAGTTCTCAAAAGCTGGTTGATCGGACCGCTCTTGGCATTGTACATAAACTGCCATACCACCGTGACAGCCACGATAGAAGCAATATGCGGAAACAGGCAGATAGCACGGTAAACAGACGCACCCT
>CACZPF010000078.1 GCA_902782975.1 uncultured Lachnospiraceae bacterium | reverse complement strand
GGGCCAGGGAGAGGATGGGATCTACAATTACAGGGGGCATGTACAGTACCTGTATCAGCATAATATGCGGATCCCGGTTCCGTTTCTCGTGTCTGACAAGGGGTACGGGGTTCTCGTGGATGCCGGCTGCCTTATGACCTTTAACGATGATGAGAGAGGTTCCTACCTGTTCCTGGACACGGTAGATCAGCTGGATTTCTATTTTATCAGCGGAGATATGGATACACTGATCCGTGGTTTCCGTTATCTCACCGGCTCTGCCGTGATGCTTCCCAAATGGGCTTTCGGCTATGTTCAGTCGAAAGAGCGGTATGAGAGTCAGGAAGAACTTGTCTCCGTCGCAAAAGAGTACAGGCGCCGCGGTATCGGCCTGGACTGTGTGGTACAGGACTGGAAGACCTGGAAGGATGACGACTGGGGCGACAAACATCTGGATAAAGAGCGCTGCCCGGATATTTCGGCTGCTCAGAAAGAACTGAAAAAGATGCACGTGCACAGCATGGTTTCCGTATGGCCGAACATGAATTACGACACGCCCAACTGCAGGGAGATGCGGGAAACGGGCCATCTGCTGAACGATCTCGCTACCTATGACGCATTTGATGAAGAAGCAAGAGCCATTTACTGGAAGCAGGCCGACGAAGAATTGTTTTCCGGTGGTTTTGATTCCTGGTGGTGTGATTCCACGGAGCCTTTTTCCGGTCCGGACTGGGGTGGAGAGATTAAGAGAGAGCCCTGGGAAAGATTCCAGCTGGTGGGAAATGAGCATAAAAAATACCTGGGTGCCAGGAAGGCAAACCTCTACGCGCTTGCCCACGCGAAGGGAATCTATGAAAACCAGCGAAAGACAGATCCCTCCAGGAGAGTTCTGAACCTCACCAGATCCGGCTATCCGGGCATTCAGAAGTACGGGACGATGCTCTGGTCCGGAGATATCGCTGCTTCCTGGGCGACGCTTCGCAAACAGCTGACGGAAGGTCTGAATATGGCCATGTCCGGGATGCCATACTGGACATTGGATATTGGTGCTTTCTTTACGGTTCATGAAAAATGGGAAAACAGAGGCTGTGGCTGCAATACAGACCCGGCACCAAAGTGGTTCTGGACAGGTGATTTTGAGGAGGGTGTAAAGGACCCGGGCTACCGGGAATTATATGTCCGCTGGCTTCAGATGGGCGCATTCCTGCCCATGTTCCGCTCTCACGGGACCGATACGCCCAGAGAGATCTGGAACTTCGGCGAGCCCGGAGAACCTTTCTATGAAGCGATCAAAAACACGATCGATCTCCGGTACAGGTTCATGCCATATATTTATTCACTGGCAGCAGGTGTGCATTTTGACAATGATACGATGATGCGCAGTCTCCTGTTTGATTTTGAAGAAGATAAGCAGGCGGCGGAGTGCCATACAGAGTACATGTTCGGCAGGGCGATTCTTGTATCGCCGGTCATGGAACCTATGTATTACCTCCCCGGAGGAAAGGCTGTGAGCCCGGAAGAGGAGAAGATGCATGTCACCTATCTTCCGAAGACCTGCGGGTGGAGAGATTTCTTTACAGGTGCACATTATGAGGCCAGACCGGAAAAACCTTCCGGTATCCTGGCTGCCGAAAAGGCAGATCTGTTCCATCTTCCACTGTATGTGCGGGATGGTTCCATTATTCCGATGGAAGAGCATATAACCTATGCGGATGAAAGACCGGATACACCTTTTGAAATTCATATTTATCCCGGTGCGGACGGCAGATTCATGTATTATGAAGATGCAGGGGATGGCTATGCTTACGAGCAGGGAGAATATAATCGTATTCCCATGCTCTGGAATGATAAAAAGAAGTCCTTTACCATCGGGCGTGCTGCCGTGCAGCTGCCAGATGGTCTTAAAGGACGTGAGTGCGTACTGATCCTGGAAAACGGCGAAGCGGACAGTAAGACTGTAAAGTTTACTTATACAGGAGAAGAGAAGGAGATCCGCTGCCAGTGATCCCCGCGGCCTGCACATATGGAACGCGGAAAAATCTATTCTAAATTCTATTGGAGGATATTGATCATGCAGTACAAAGAAAACTGGGAAGAGACAAAGCAGAAATTTACCAATTACTGGAATCAGAAGAATACAGGCCGGCCTTTGATGCGTATTATCGCCCGTAAGCCGGAGATCGAGGCACTTTCTGACGGGAAGCCCCATGAAGGCAGCAATGCGGATGTATTCTGCCAGGGACTGTATTACGACCTTCCGGAAGAACTGAAATGGAAGAATATGGAAGACAAGTATATGGATCCGGAACGTGTGGCGGCCAGATACCGTGATTTCTGTGAGAAGCATCTCTTTCTGGCAGAAGCATTCCCCAATCTTGAAACGCATTTCGGTCCCGGTTCCGTAGCAGCCTACCTGGGATCCGAGATCGGTTTTAAAGAAGACACCATCTGGTTCGAACCCTGCATCGAAGACTGGGACGAAGCGCCGGAGCTGGTATTTGATCCGGACAATAAATGGTTCAAAAAGCATATTGAATTTGTCAGCGGTTTAAGGAAGATCGTTGGTGATGATGTTTGCCTTGATATGCCGGATCTGATGGAAAATATTGATGTGCTGTCCTCTCTTCGGGGCGCACAGGAACTGATGATGGACACCATCGAAGACCCTGATGCCATTAAAGAAAGAGTCGATCAGGTGACAAAGGCCTATTTTGAATATTATGATCGCTTTTATGATCTGGTCAAAGGGCCGGAGGGCGGAAACTCATACTCCTGCTTCCAGATCTGGGCTCCGGGAAGACTCGCCAAGCTGCAGTGCGACGCTTCTGCCATGATCTCCGCGGATTTCTTCCGTGAATTTGTTCTGGATTCCCTGAAGGAACAATGTGAGAAACTGGACTATGTTCTGTATCATCTGGACGGGCCGGGTGCCATCAAGCATCTGGATGCCCTGATGGAGATCGACGGGATCCGCGCTCTTCAGTGGACACCCGGAGATTCCGGCCCGGACGGAACCTGCCCGGACTGGGATCCGATCTACGACAAGGTCATACGTGCCGGCAAGTC
>CACZPF010000077.1 GCA_902782975.1 uncultured Lachnospiraceae bacterium | reverse complement strand
GCATGTACCAGAATGACGATCCTCTTTTTATTCTTTTTCTGTAAAGCCCTGGAGATACGCGCTGCGGCATAGGAAAGAAAAATGAAACTGTAAAGAATCACGTTTACAGCTGCGTTCCGATTCAGCTTCTGAGCAGAAGGAAAATTAAAGAACAGGATGTGAAGATACAAAAGCGTATAAAAAATATAAGCAGGACGCTGGATCTTTTTCCAGGTTTTTCCCTTTATTCTGCGGCGTATTTTTTTAAAGGACGTAATGAAAAGGGGCACCATGACTATGATCATCAACAAAGAACAGACGGTTGCGGTGAGGACGCTCCTCCGCATTTCGGCAGGCTGCGTAAAAAGCATAAGAAAATACCGGCAGCCACAGGAAATCATATGGCCGATGGCAAGGACAGATGCCATAATGGACAGCTCGCCCCGGACCGGCATGACCGTCCTGCGGATGATCGAACCGGAAGGGACGGCTCCCGCATACATAACATAGATAAACAGCGCGCCGGAAAGTCCGCCTTTGGTGAGAACAGAAGTCAGAACAGAGGAAAAACCTGTTAACTTTGCAGTTTTTCCTGAGAGAACGAGGACAGCTGTCATGCATGAAATAACGGTGCAGATGAGATAGCAGAGAGATGTGCGGCTGCGGATCTGTTTTTGGCCGGAAAAAAGAATGATGGAAGCAATGATAAGGGAAAGTAATAAAACCATAGAAATCCTCGTTTCTGATCGCGGTATGTACAGGCTGTTGAAAATCAGGAGTATGATTTTGAAACGTATCTTTTACGGGAAAGGCTGCCGTGAAGCCTCACGACAGCCTTCTCCCTGCGCTGGTCAGCCTTTATCTGGCGTTCCGGGTTACTGAACTTTAAAAGTAAAGGTGATGGGGGTCTGGTAACCTTTTGCGGAGGCGGTCACTTCGTAGTCGCCGCTTTCCGGGAAAATCGGTTCAGTTTCCGCTTCCGGTCCCTTGCCCTTTACAAGAACAGCCTCAGAATCAACATATCCTTCACTGTCGATGATCAGAACACCATGATGACCGCCGGCTGTATATTCTGTACCATTTACAGTAACGACAGACAGATTCTGAAGAAAAGCAGCGGCTGCTTCAGGCTCAAACCCTTCTGCAGCGACAAGGGAAGTGCCCGCTTCATCATAGACGACCGGGATTTCATCGGTCGTCAGAATGAAATCTGCATAAAGAGGTGCATAGATACCGGATTCATCAGCTGCTTCCAGGGTATAAGCTCCTGCATAGGCATGTTCCCATGTAAGGCTGCCGTCTGTCACCTGGGATTCAAGACCTTCTACAGAATAAACCGGAGTGAAATCTTCTGGAAGATTTTCGAATGATACAGTGGTCTTTCCGTCGGCGGCAGCAGCCTCAGCAACAGATACACCGCCCACGAATTTAAGCGGAACATAGAAATCAACATCCAGAGTATGATAGCCTGTATCAGTCAGGTAAGTTATGGTGTCGATGGTCTTGCCCATCATATCTTCATACTGAGCACTCTTCAGTTCGTTCCCATGTCTTTCAGCTGTCATAATGCCGCAGGACCATGCCAGGTTGTCGCGCCAGATATTTTCCAGATGCCGCAGCCCATAAACGCTTCCGTCGGTCGTCGTGAGAAGTACGCCGGCAATCGTACCGATATCGGAAGTTCCGTCGGCATTATTGATCGCATTTACAGAAATCTGATAATCGCCGTATCCGCTTACAGTAGTAAATTCAGCCTCCGCCTCAGCAGCAGAAGTATCGCCCTGAAGAGCAGAAAATACAGCCTCGCCGTTTTCAACGGCAACATGTTTGAAAGCAGAGGGTGCTTCGGCAAGTTCTGTAAAGTCATAATTATTCTCACCGAGCGTTTCGAGATCAGCAGAAGAAATCGCTACAGGAAAAACAACACCAAGAATATTGCCTCCGTTGTCATCGGTATGCTCCTCATAATAAGTGCCGCCGACCAGCTTATCATTTTTCCATTTGGAATCAGTGGCGGAACTGACAGCATCGACTTCCGATGCGGTTCCTTCAGCAGCATAGAAAGCATTGTACGGAATCTTCATGGTTCCGTAGATAACGTTGTCTGTTTCGGCAAAGGCAGGAGAAACAGCAGCAGCAAGAAGAGTGGCGCCTGTCATAAGAAGATAGAATGATTTTTTCATAGTCTGTGGTCCTTTCATCATGTTATTTGTTAGATGCAACTAATTATATGCCTCTAACTTATGGAATGTCAAGGCAGAAATTTTTCTGTGAATAGAGTAACTGAACAGGAACGGTCAGGAAAAAGAAAAAGTACTTTACTATAGATGCCTGAAAGATATAAAATTATTATGAAATCATACATCGGTGTACAAAAAAGAAGAAAAAGATACGGAGATTAAAAGAAATGACAGGCAGATTTATAAAATACAGAAAACAGCTGCTGGCAGCAGGCATGGCCTTTTTTACAGCCCTGCAGCCGGTATGCGCCTATGCGGCGAAGGAGAAGAGCGTACAGGCAGGCGGGAGCATCCTGTCCGGGACAGAGCCGGAAGAATTCTCCACATCAGAAGAACTGAAGGAAGAAATGCAGGAAGAAATGCGGGAAACCAGAGAGGACGACGGATCGATCCTGTCCTTTGAAGAACTGAAAAGAATTCTTCAGAACAGTCTTGCCGGAGATGAGGAGGAAACAGAGCCGGAAAAAAGAATAGAAGACCGGATCTATCCATATAAACATCATCCCGGCATTGATTACAAAGACATGCCCTACTCGCCCGTAAATGATGCGGCAATAAAAAGACTGGCCGGAGAGGTGGACGATGTCACATCCGATGAAGAAGCGCTTCAGCTTTATCATCTGCTGATGGATGAATATAAGAAACAGGCTACGATGGATGTCATGGGATCCCTTCGAAATGCGGCGGACATAGCCAACGCAGATAAAAACAGGGAGGTTCAGGATAATTCCAGAAATCTTATCGAAGTGTGGGATATTTTCTGCGGAGCGGTCGGTGACCTTCTGGACGGCCCGTTCTGGCGTCAGGTGTCAGGTGAAATGCCGTCTCTGGACTGGGCATATGCTTTCCAGACCTACGAACCCTATACCGATGACGAAAAGGCGAGCATTTCGAAAGAGGATGAACTCATTCAGAAATACTATGTTGCCGCCAATACAGATTGTACCGTGGAATACGAGGGCGAAGAATGGGATGTGTTCCGCCTGAGCAGCGAACTGTCGGCAGAGGATGACAAATACTGGGAAATCTACGATGCTCTCTGCAGGAAAGAAAACAGTGTCCTCGGCCCGATCTATCTTGATCTGGTGGCTCTCCGGGCTGCGAAGGCCGCAGAAAAAGGGTATCGGAATTATACAGATTATACATACTGGGAAATTCATGGAAGAGAATATGATAGAGAAGATATCCGGATAGCCCGGGAAGAGGCGAAGGAGTATCTGGTCCCCATCTTTAATGATCTGTATGATTATCTGGAAGAAACAGAGGACCAGTGGGAAGGTTCTCTGACCAAAGATACAGAGGAGATCCTTTCAGACATTTCCACCGGGATACGTGCTATTGACAGCGAGGTATATGAAGCCTTCCGGTATATGCGTGCACATCATCTGTACGACTGCGACATGGCTCCGGAAAAACAGCAGCATGCCTATACAACGCTGCTGCCCATGTATGGAGATCCTTTTATTTATGCAAAAATGGCAGGAGATTCTTCGGATTATTCTACGATGATCCATGAATTCGGACATTTTAATGTCATGTACCACAATGCGGTGGAATATTGCTTCCAGCAGGCTTCTCTGGACGTGGATGAAGTGTGTTCTCTTGGCATGGAAGCGATGATGCTGAATTATGCATGGGATATCTTTGGAGATGCCGGTGAATACATGTATATTAAGACGATCTATAACCTGCTGGAAAACGTTCTGGACGGTTTCGCGGTGGAAGAGTTTGAACAGAAGGTTTATGAAAAACCGGATATGACGCTGGACGAGATGAACGCCCTGATGGGGAAGATCTACTATGAATATGGCTTCACCCTGACAGACGATCCGAATTATACCTGGGTGGAGATAACCCATAATTTTGAGAATCCCCACTATTATGTGAGTTATGCCGTGTCGGCACTTGGCGCGCTTGAGATATGGAAGGACCTCTTCTACGGGAGAGGAGCCGGGGCGGTCAGCGGGTATCTTACTCTGACTGCAGATGTACAGGACGTGGGATATCAGGAAGCCCTGACTGGCAGCGGGTTTGACTATCCACTGGAAAAAGGCGGTGTAAAGGAACTTGCCCAAAAACTGACAGAAGATCTTTATATACAGGAAGAATCAGAGGAAAATGCCGCCTGATGGACGCTTTCTGGTGACATTTCCTATTTGACGGCTCTCTTCGAAAAAAGAAGGGGCTGTGAAAAAAGTCGGTCATTCCTTTTTTCACAGCCCCTTTTCTATATCCTTAAATACAAAATCTTCTATGAATATCCTGCTGTCAGTCCGGATCTGCTGTAAAAACGCAGCTGTGGGTTACACACTCAGTTTTTTCTCCATGATCCAGGCTGTGACAAAATACCACACAACAGCAATTACAAGAGAAAGGCAGATGCTTATCTGCATGGAATTCCTGAGGGCCATCGCTTTGGTGATGCGCTGTATGATCTGTGACATCAGTACATTGAGTGCGATGAACAGGGCAAAACTTAACAGCGGGCTCAATTTCTTTCCGGCAAGAAATGTTGCGGAAAGAACGATCGCCAGAAAAGCGGAGACAACCGTGGCAAGCCAGTTAGCGACCAGGGACGCAAAGAAAGTGAGGACCAGAGAAACAGAAAAAATGTCTTCTGAAATTCCGGCTTCAGCAAGAAACATCTTGAAAAGGTCAAGAAAATTATACTGTGCACCGTATTTATTAAACAGCATCTGTATATCCACATAAGCAAGTGCTGCAAAAAACACAGCGGCAAGTATAATGGAAATGCTGTTCTCGATCACCTTGCTTCCGAGAATCTTAAAACTGTTGTTGGAAGTCATGAACAACATATAACTCTGTTTGGTATTCAGGTCTCTTTGCAGGACCAGCATACTGTCTATACCGATATAAATGATCCCGAACAGTCCCACAGCGACAAGAAGGATAATGCCGACTGATGTGTTTGTGTCATTCTCACGAAAAAAACCGACCAGAAAGACGCATTCTGCGAGCGCTGTGAGGATCAGGATGATCAGTTTTGAAAACCATGTTTTACGAAATTCATATTTAAAAAGATTAAACATTGTGTTTATGCCTCCTGTGTCTGATGTCCGTAGATTTCACGATAACGGTCCACGATCGATTTGCCGTCGGTGCGGCGCATTTCTTCAATTTCACGGAATTCGACGAGATGGCTTTCTTTCATGAATACCGCATAATCGGCCACATTTTCCAGTTCCTCCACGAGATGGGTCGAGATGAGCAGAGTAAGATCCGGCGACGCGGATTCCAGAATTGTTTTTGTAATTTCATCTCTTGCCAGCAGGTCTATCCCGTTAAGCGGCTCATCCAGCATGATCACTTTGGCTTTGCGGGCCATGGTGACGGCGATCTTCAGCTTGGCCATCATACCGGTGGAAAGCGATTTGACCTTAAGATCCTCGGTCAGGTCCATCCGGGATAAAAATTCCCTGTAACGATCCATGGAAAAATCCCTGAAAAAGTCCTGGTAATACTTTCCGACACTCCGTATGGTCATCCAGTTGTAAAAATACGGTTCTGTGGACATATAGGCAATTTCAGCCCGGTCTTTGACGGACAGAGGGGAGTTATTAAAAAGTACCTCTCCGGAGGTAGGCTTTGTCAGGCCGGCGGCCATTTTCATCCAGGTTGTCTTGCCGCTGCCGTTTGGACCGAGCATGGCATAAACGTGTCCGGGAGAAAGCTTGATCGAAACATGATCGACCGCTGTTTTTGTCCCGAATTTTTTTGTCAGATTTCTGCTTTCTAACATGACAGTTCCTTTCTTTTGGGTTCGATATCAGGTAATTGCGAAGTCCTCGGCATCGATTGAATTGTATGAATCTTCAAGCGGCTTTGATGCCTTGAACTTCTAACCTGCTCAAAAAATGCTGACTTTTTATTGCGCCATTATAAACAATTCCGCATTTTACACAAGATGTACCCCTTCTGTCAAGAACAGGCAGTCATTTCATAAAATCTTAAGAATGCTTTTAAGGAGTCGTGAGTACTCACGAATGAACGGACTGCTGTCCGGGGTGAAGCCTGCGGCATGCCGGAAAAAAGCCCGGTCAGAAATCATGACCGGGCTTAAAGCTCTTTTTTATGCGCGCCGCACTTCGAAATGCGCCCCCAGACGTTACCTCTACAGTTAACTCAGCCCAGGCACCCTCACGGCACACAGAAGGTTCCGCTTAGTGCTGCTGCATTCCTGCCCTGACACGGTTCACGGATTCCTGTTGCGT
>CACZPF010000076.1 GCA_902782975.1 uncultured Lachnospiraceae bacterium | reverse complement strand
TATTCTCTTACTTCATCCCAGGTGTAAGCTGTGTAAGCTACATCGTCATCGCCGAATACGTCTGCATAGTCTGCAAGATGCTCTGCATCAACAGCGCCAAAGGGAACTTCGATATTGTTCTTAACTTCTTCGCCGTTCAGAAGGTCTACTGCTACATAAAGAGACATAGCGCCGATCCAGGGATTGGAAGCTACAGAAAGAGTCTTATATCCTTCGGGAGCCTCGTGTGCCCACCAGTTGATAAAGCTGCCTCTGTTGTCGCCGCCGATAACCGGAAGTTCATCATAGCCTGCGGAAAGGAAAGCCTGAACTGCTGCATAAGCGTCACCACCCTGTGTTACAAGACCATCGACCTGATCCATAACCGGAAGAGTGTTGTTCAGTTCTGTCTGAGCCTTGGAAGCGGTCCAGTCGGTATAGATTTCAGCGACAACTTCTACATCGGGATACTCCTCGAGGGCTTTGAGAACGCCATCGTGGAATTCGTTTTCTACAGCAACACCAGCAGTTCCTCTAAGCTCGATCAGTTTTCCGGAGCCGCCCATCTCATCGCAGACATATTTTGTCAGGGTGTACATCATGTCTACGTTGTTGAATACAAAGTGATACAGGTTTTCATGATCCATGGTGATCGGGCCGTCGTTGATATCAAATACCGGGATTCCCGCGTCGCATGCTTCCTGGATAGCATCGTTCAGAGAGCTGGCGGATGCCGGGTCCACGATGATCAGGTCGTATCCCTGAAGAACAAAGTCCTGGATATGCTGGATCTGTGCATTTGCGTCCTGGTTGGCTTCGCTGACAGTATATTCGATGTCGTAGCCCTGAGCCTTCAGATCTTCAACAGCTTCTTCCATCAGCTTCTCTTCTGTCTGACGATAGCTGTTGCCGTTGTAGCTCTGGGTGAAACCGATCTTGTAGGTCTTCTCTCCAGCCATAGCTGTCGTACACATAGCTACTGTCGCAGCTCCTACCAGGACTAAACCAATTGCTTTCTTCATTGTAAAATCCTCCTTAAAATAAAATTTTGAAAACTTTGTTGACAGTTTCTCTTTATATTATCGTCATGCTGACGAAAATATCACCGTTATCATTTACTCCTTTTTGTATTTGCCGGATACATCATGCCAGGATTATTGATTCGTGCTTTATCCAAACGGATAATTGTCGGAATGGATATCTTTCTGATATTCTTTCCATTCATCCTCCGTGATCTTTCCGCTCTTATAATAATAATTGCGGGCTTCGTTAAGGATATCCTCCAGCGCCTGCTCCTTTTCCTCCGGAAGCGGAACGATCTTATGATTCTTCAAGATCGTCTGCACCCGGTCATGTGCATTTTCGAGAATGCCCTTCCTGCCGGAGGCTTTCCAGTCCTCATAGCTGTTCCGGGAAGCTGCTTTTGGCACATAGCACTCATCCCGCCAGTTCTCCAGCGTCTCATCCGAATTCATAAAAGATCCCGGAATCGGCCCCTGCTCCTCGATCACATCGAGAGAAAGGCTCTCTTCGCCCAGGTCGATGCCCTTCAGAAGGCGCTTTGTCATGCCCACCACATCGTCATCGATCAATGCTTTTTCAGCACTGGCATATAGTTCTGCATACATGCCTCCCTGATAGGAAATGACCGTCGATCCGCTGAGGACCTGCCCCATAAGAGCCATGCTCTGCTCGTAACCTGCCTGATAATCCATATCCTTGGCACTCGTCCAGGATGCCGCGTTGGACCAGCAGGGGATTCTGTAATAGCGCCAGTACTGGTTAAATAACATATCTGTATAGGTATTTCCGATATCTCCGAATGCCGGTTTGCCGTTTTGCATGTTGGGCGTCATGATCATACTGTTCATCCATACCCTGAGCCCCGGCCTGACAGCCTGCGCCATGATAAGTCCGGCCAGACATTCTGCATTGTTGGAGATTACCGATCCTGCCGCACCCATTGGGCTTGTGAGCCCTCTTGTCGGCCCTGCCGCAAAATGGAAGGGAAGATCCGCCTCCGCATAATTGAAGATCTGGTCCGCTGTCTCCGTAAAGTAGGTAAGAGGTGCAGCGGAATTGACGATCTGGCACAGATCAACACCCATGGCTTTTGCCATATCGGTGGTAAACCGGTAGTTATCAAACACGGTCCCTTCGATCTGGGCTTTGGTGGATACACGGTATTTAGCCGCCACAGATTCTATCAGCTTCATGCATTCCGGTACCTTGTCGAAACCGAAAAGCGGAAAACAGTTATGAAAATCCAGATTCGGCAGAGCGTCCATCAGCCGCATATAATCGTAAAATTCTTTTCTCGTGGGAGTGCGGGCTTCCCTGTCCGCATGATGGAATAACGTCGTACCGCAGGCATTGATAAACTGCGTCGTCTCTCCGGGCTTTAAAAGAACATTATTCTTCTCATCTCTGGCAGTGATCTCAAATCCCTTCGGAGCCGCATCCAGTGCCTTTTTCACAACTTCCTTCGGAAAACGGACTCTTTCGAGTGCATCATCTACGATACATCCGTATTCCTTTAAGACCTTCCTCATCTTTTCACTCTGGACTGTTACGCCTGTGCTGAAAAGAATACGAAAAATCCCTTCACGGATCTTACTTAATCCGTCCTCATCTACAATATTGATATAGGGAAATGAACTTGCCGCACCTGTCCGGGCCATAGTCTGTTACCTCTTATACGCATTTCAGATCCGATGCATGCCGGTCCCCGAATACCACTTTCAGAACCTGACGCCTTTTCCTTCCATGCAAGTCTGTCATATCTGTTTCAATCGAAAAGTACTGTTATAAGTATACAACAAACAGGATCAAAGGAAAAGCATTTATGTAAAAAAGCACTTTTGTGCCTTAGAAAGAACAGCACCGTATTTGTCAATATCACCATTTAGTACTTCATAATGATGCCTGACTGCCTTCATTTATGATACCACTTTTTGATACAGAGCTTTTTGACACGGAATTTCTGATATAGGGCTTTTTCCTGTCTTTCCGATGAGATCATGGGATAGATGGAATAGATAGAATAGATAGGATCTCTCAATCCATGGTCAGGACGATCTTCCGGATGGAGGGATCATGCGTATCATTAAAGTCAAAAGCTTTCTGGGCATCCGTAAACTTAAAGGTATGAGAGATCTTGTGGTCAAGGTCCACCTTCCCACTGTTAACAAGATCGATGACTTCCTGGAATTTCCGGTTCTGAAGCCGTGACCCCCGCACATCCAGCTCTTTGGATGTGATCTTAAACTGAGTCACCTCGGTCGGCGCAACGGAAAAGCCCATCGTGATGACTCTTCCCGCATTTCCCGTTACCTCCAGAAGAGTTCCCAGAGAATCTTTTGTGCAGGCACAGTCGATGGAAACGGTTGGTCCATAACCGTCCGTCGTATACTCTTTGCATTTTTCTACAATATTTTCTTTTAACAGGTTGATCGTGTAATCCGCCCCGTTTTCCCTGGCTTCGGCAAGCTTTTCATCTACCACGTCGGCCACGATGATCCGGCAGCCGTAAAGTCTTGCAATACTGAGCATCCGGCTTCCAAGAGCACCGCTTCCAAGAATCAGAAGCTCATCCTCTGCCTTAAGTTCCGCCCGTGAGCAGGCCTGTACCGCAATAGTAGTCGGCTCGATCAGAACTGCATCCTCATACCGCAGGAAATCCGGCAGAATATAGCAGTCCGTATACGGGACTGCCATGTATTCCCGGTAACCGCCATCGATATGATCCCCGCGTACAGCCAAATGCTGGCAGACATTCGGACGGCCGATACGACAGGCATAGCAGTGGCCGCAGGCAGTAACCTGGTCGATAATGACCCGGTCACCGACCTTCACTTTGGAAGCGCCGAACCCTGTCTCCACTACTTCTCCGACGATCTCGTGTCCGATGACTCTTGGATAAGTGGCGGCTGCGTTGGTCCCATGATAGATACCGACATCTGAGCCGCAGATGCCGGACGCCTTGATTTTGACCAGGACATTATTCTTTTCATCGATCGACGGCTTATCCATCTCGATGATCTTCAATACTTCAGGTTTCTCGATCTGCACTGCTTTAATCTTTACAGCCATGTTTGTATACCTCTCTTTCATGTAGAGCAGTTTTATAAAATGTATACCAGTTTTTCTTTTTTGAATATACTATCTGTTTCTCGCAAAATCAAGCATTTTTATGCTGTCTTTCTTCATTTCGTGGATGTGCACAATGTATACCAGTTATTTTTATGCAATATTACCGCCGGCTTTTTTGACAAAATAATTTACAAAATTCCGATTTTTATATTATAATAGCAAAAACAAATATAAAATCCCTTTAAGTGTACATATAATGTATACTACCTCCCGGAGGTATAAATGATGAATAAAAATGCAAATACAACCAAAGTTCCTCCTGACGGTTCTCACGCCGCATCGCATATTGTCTCCTATACACACACGCAGGGTAATGCCCCTTCTGCCGATACGGCAGATACCGTCTTTTCCGAAGACCTCGCCAATACAGCAGCGTCCGTCTCCATGGCCGACACCATTTATCATTATCTCTGGACACAGATCGCCTATCTGCAGCTCCTTCCCGGTGTAAAACTGAGTGAAGCCGGTCTTGCACGAGACTTTGGCTGCAGCCGTATTCCCGTCCGTGAAGCTGTCCAGCGTCTCGTAAAAGAAGGCGCCCTGCGGGTCGAACCACAGCGAGGCAGTTTTGTAACTCATATAGATCTGGAAGCATTGGAAAGAACCCGATACATAAGAGAAGTATTAGAAACGCGGATCGTTCTGGATGATTTTGATAAAGGCCTTCTCTTTTCGATTCCCGTGATCTCTCTGTTAAAATCTCTGGTAGACCGGCAGGAGGACCTGATCAAAGTCAATGATTATGAGGAAGTCTTTCATCTGGATACAGAGTTCCACAGAACTTTTTATACGATCGATCAGAAGGAATTTGTCCTGCCCTATACGGGAGGAAACGATATCAATTATCTGAGGGCCCGCCTTCTCACTCTGAAAAGCGAGCAGAAGGATATCATGATCCGGCAGCACCGGGAGATCATCTATAACATCGATCAGAAAAACAGAGAAGGCCTGCGGCAGGCCCTGATCTGCCATTATGCCAACGTCACAAGCATCAAAGGCTATCAGCAATGGATCCCCGGGCAGGAAGCATCGGAATACTTTATCTGAATCAAGGAGACAGGGGACGGTTCTCGAAGGAGACAGGGGACGGTTCTCTGTCTCCTTTTTTTGAATTTTCTGAAAAAGGAGACAGAGAACCGTCCCCTGTCTCCTTTTCTTTATTTATCGTGGATCATTTCATGCAGTTCCTGAAGAGACTTGATCTCGCCGGCACCGCGGGTCTTGATGGCGCGAAGGCCGCTCACCGTGGCACGTGCTGCTGCCATCGTCGTCATATAAGGAACTTTTTTGCGGATAGCAGCTTTTCTTAAGTAGCTGTCATCCCAGCCTCTCTCATGGCCGCCGGGTGTGTTGACGATCATATCGATCTTGCCGTTGGTAATGGCATCCAGAATGTTCGGGCGGCCTTCCTGGAATTTCTTGATATATTTGGCCGGAATGCCGGCTTCCACAAGAACGCTGTAGGTGCCGCCTGTGGCGATAATATCAAATCCCATATCTGCAAATTCTCTGCCGATCGCGGCCACATCACCCTTATCGTCATCATTCACACTGATCAGCACCGTACCGGACAGCGGCAGACGAGTCTGGGTCGCTTCCTGCGCTTTGTAGAAAGCTTCGCCCCAGATGTCGGAAAGGCCCAGGACCTCACCGGTGGAACGCATCTCAGGTCCAAGAAGCGGATCCACCTCCGGGAACATATTGAAGGGGAAGACGGCTTCCTTTACACCGTAATACGGAATCACCTGCTCTTTAAGGGCAGGAACGGGCGACGGTCTTCCGGTCAGTTCTCCGGTCACAATATCGATGGCAAGCGGCACCATCCGGATGTTGCAGACCTTGGAAACCAGCGGCACCGTACGGGAAGCTCTCGGATTTGCTTCCAGCACAAAGACCTTCCCGTTTTCGATCGCATACTGCATATTCATAAGGCCTTTGACATGCATCTCCTCCGCGATACGGCGGGTATATTCTTTGATCGTGGCGACATTTTCCTCGGACAGATGACGGGAAGGTATGATGCAGGCCGAGTCTCCGGAATGCACACCGGCAAGCTCGATATGCTCCATGACTGCCGGAACAAAGGCATGGGTACCATCGCAGACAGCATCTGCCTCACATTCGGTGGCTCTTCTAAGGAACCGGTCGATCAGGATGGGGCGGTCCGGCGTTACGCCTACAGCCGCTTTCATATAACCTTCCATATCTTCCTTATTATATACCACTTCCATTCCACGGCCGCCAAGCACATAGGAAGGACGGACCATGACCGGATATCCGATTCTTTCCGCTGTTTCCTGTGCCTCTTCTACCGTAACCGCCATGCCTGATTCCGGCATCGGGATATCCAGCTTTTCCATCATGGCGCGGAACTGGTCGCGGTCCTCTGCGAGATCAATGACAGAAGGTGAAGTACCAAGAATCTTTACGCCGTTCTTTTCGAGGTCGGAAGCAAGGTTCAGCGGCGTCTGTCCGCCGAACTGGGCGATCACACCCACCGGCTGTTCCTTTTTATAAATACTCAGAACATCTTCCAGGGTCAACGGTTCAAAATACAGTTTATCCGAAGTATCGTAGTCAGTAGAAACCGTCTCCGGATTGCAGTTTACGATGATGGTCTCAAATCCCAGCTTCTTAAGCGCGAGGGAAGCGTGAACACAGCAGTAGTCAAATTCGATGCCCTGCCCGATCCGGTTGGGGCCGCCGCCCAGGATCATGACCTTGGGTCTGCCGGTGGTAACAGGATTTTTATCTGTTGTATTATAGGAAGAATAATAATAGGCGCTGTTTTCGGTACCGCTTACGTGAACGCCCTCCCAGGCTTCTTCCAGGCCCAGCTCAATACGGCGCTCCCGCACATCCTGCTCCGGAATGTCAAGAAGCTTACTTAAATAGCGATCCGAAAAACCATCCTTCTTGGCCTGGATCAGATCCGCGTCTGCGGGCAGGCTGTTTTTATGCAGGCGGAGTGCTTCTTCCTCCTGCACCAGTTCCAGCATCTGCTCCAGGAAGTAGGTCTTAATGCTGGTGAGATTGTGAATCTCTTCAACCGTGGCACCCTTTCTGAGGGCTTCATAAATGATAAAATAACGGTCACTGGTGGGGCTGATAAGCATGGACATCAAGTCCTTCAGGCTCTTGTCATGATAATCCTTTGCAAAACCAAGGCCGTACCGCCCTGTCTCCAGGCTGCGGATCGCCTTTTGAAAAGCCTCTTTAAAATTCTTGCCGATGCTCATGACTTCGCCGACAGCGCGCATCTGTGTGCCGAGCTTGTCTTCCACACCTTTGAACTTTTCAAATGCCCAGCGGGCGAACTTAATGACAACATAATCCCCGTCCGGCACATATTTATCCAGGGTGCCGTATTTTCCGCAGGGAATTTCATCCAGTGTAAGGCCTGAAGCCAGCTTTGCCGAAACCAGCGCGATGGGGAAACCGGTTGCCTTGCTGGCAAGGGCGGACGAACGGGAAGTTCTGGGATTGATCTCGATGATAATATCACGATCCGTTACCGGGTCATGCGCCCACTGTACATTTGTTCCGCCGATGACCTGGATCGCTTCTACGATCTTGTAGGACTTTTCCTGCAGACGCTTCTGCACTTCCTTCGAGATAGTCAGCATGGGAGCTGAGCAGAAAGAATCGCCGGTATGCACGCCCATGGGGTCGATATTTTCGATAAAGCACACCGTGATCATGTTTCCTTTTTTATCCCGGACAACTTCCAGTTCCAGCTCTTCCCAGCCAAACACAGATTCTTCCACCAGCACCTGTCCCACAAGGCTGGCCTGAAGCCCTCTGGCGCAGACTTTCTTTAATTCCTCTATATTATAGACAAGACCGCCGCCGGTGCCGCCCATCGTATACGCCGGACGGAGAACCACCGGATAGCCGAGGCGATCCGCGATCTCGAGTGCCTGGTCCACAGTATAGGCAACTTCGCTTTTTGCCATCTCGATGCCCAGACTCTCCATGGTATGTTTAAACTCGATCCGGTCCTCACCTCGCTCGATGGCGTCGACCTGTACACCGATGACTTCCACATTATATTTGTCCAATATTCCGGCCTTTGAAAGCTCTGAACAAAGATTAAGACCAGACTGTCCACCCAAATTCG
Organism: uncultured Lachnospiraceae bacterium; assembly: GCA_902782975.1. GTDB lineage: Bacteria > Bacillota > Clostridia > Lachnospirales > Lachnospiraceae > Blautia_A. Next base: position 751 of record CACZPF010000076.1, on the reverse strand, counting down.
GCAGCAATGCATCTGGTCTTTCTTTTGCAATAATCTGCTCAATACGTTCTGCATTGAGCGGCTCGATATACGTAACGTCAGCTATCTCGGGGTCAGTCATAATAGTGGCAGGATTAGAATTAACCAGTACGATCTCATATCCAAGACTTCTGAGTGCCTTGCATGCCTGTGTACCGGAATAGTCAAATTCACACGCCTGACCGATGATGATAGGTCCGGAACCAATGATCAGTACTTTATGGATATCTGTTCTTCTTGGCATAAACCAAATCCTCCTCTTGATTTCTTAACACATCTGTAACTTATCCCGCTTATTATACAGAGATGAGGAGGGAAATTCAATAATTATTTTATTTTTTTTAAACGGTGCCTGACACCGTTACAAAAATGGCATTCATCCTCACTTTATAACATTTTCGTAACGGTGTCGTAACGGTGTCAGGCACCTTCATCAACAGTTCCCGGGATAGACATATTTCAGATGCTTTCCCGCAGTCTCGACCAGGCGGTAGATCAGGCGGACATCCGTCGCCCTTCGATCCTGCATCTTAAACTGGGGGAAGAACCGGGAAATATGCAGTGGAATTTCGGCGCCGGTCTCCTGACCTTCCCTGCCTTTTAGCCCGGCGATCCACGCACTCATTTTCTCGATCTCCGCTTCTGAATCGTTCTCTCCTGGAATGACAAGCGTGGTCAGCTCCACATGACAGACCTGCGCCGCCGCTTCTATAAAATCCATCACCATTTTCCG
>CACZPF010000075.1 GCA_902782975.1 uncultured Lachnospiraceae bacterium | reverse complement strand
TTTGGGGGAGATATTCATGATATCTACTACAAAAAGCCTGTGAGCAATTTTGAGATTCATACCGCCCTGTTTCCCCCGTTTTCCAATCCGGTGCTGTACAGGTATTATCAGGATGTAAAGTCCCGGCTGCTGAAAGACGAAGAGAACCGATATGGTTATCACTTCAGCGAGGAGGATTTTTACATTTTTCTCATTTCTCATGAATTCAAGCATTACTCCGGGGGCGGGACCGGACTGCGTTCATTTCTGGATGAATATGTATATATACAAAAATATGGTGATTCCCTGGACTGGAATTATATAGATGCAGAGATGAGAAAGCTTGATCTTACAGAATTCGAGAAACAGAGCCGGAGCCTTTCTGTACATTTGTTCAGTAATGCCGCGGTGACTGCGAAGGAAAAGGAGATGCTGGAGTATGTGATCTGGTCCGGAACCTTTGGCACGACAGCACACAGAGCAGATAACAAAGTAAAGGAACTTGGCGGAGGAACCAGGGGGAAGGCAAGATATATAATGAACCGCCTGTTTATGCCTATGGAAGAAGTCAAAGAGTATTACCCGGTTTTCTACAGGTATAAAATCCTGCTGCCGCTGCTGGTATTCTGGAGAATCGGCAAAGGGCTGGTTATTCACCGCAAAAAACTCAGTAGTGAAATGAAAGTGCTTATGAAGAAGTGAGAAGGTTTAAGTGGAGCACACAAGACATTGACCGTAAATGTACTTTTAAAACATATGTATTGATGTCGATTGCAGTTCATTGCGACTTTCATTTTACTCATGGATTAATCCCGCCTGAACAGGTCTCTGGTATAGACTTTCTCTTCCACATCATCAAGCACAGGGTCATAGCGGTTTGCGATGATGCAGGCGCACATTTTCTTGAACTTTTTGATATCATTGACAACCTTGCTGCCGAAGAATGTAGAGCCATTTTCAAGAGTCGGCTCATAGACCACGACAGTGGCTCCTTTTGCTTTGATCCTCTTCATGATACCCTGGATCGAAGACTGCCTGAAGTTATCAGAATTCGACTTCATGGTCAGGCGATAGACACCGACAATGGTGTCTTTTTCATTTTCCGGATTGTAAGAGCCGTTTGAATAAGAGTATCCTCCTGCGATCTCCAGCACCCGGTCTGCGATGAAGTCCTTACGAGTCCTGTTGCTCTCTACGATCGCCTCGATCAGATTCTCCGGCACATCCTTGTAATTGGCCAGCAGCTGTTTGGTATCCTTCGGCAGACAGTAGCCGCCATATCCAAATGACGGGTTGTTATAATAATCACCGACCCTGGGATCCAGACTTACGCCTTTGATGATCGAAGCCGTATCCAGCCCCTTCACCTCCGCGTAGGTATCCAGCTCATTGAAATAAGAAACACGCAGCGCAAGGTAGGTGTTGACGAAGAGCTTGGTCGCCTCCGCTTCCGTAGTCCCCACGATCAGAGTCTCTACATGATCCTTGATTGCTCCCTGCTGCAGAAGAGCGGCAAATGTCTCAGCCTGCTCTTTCATATTATCCTCACACCCGACGATGATACGGCTTGGATACAGATTGTCATAGAGTGCCTTCGACTCTCTCAGAAACTCAGGGCTGAATATGATATTGTCCGCCTGGAGCTTCTCCCTGATTTGCCTGGTATACCCTACCGGGATCGTAGACTTGATCACGATCGTCGGCTTCACTTCTCTGTCCTTCGAAACCTCCAGCACCAGCTTGATTACCGACTCAACCGCCGAGCAGTCAAAATAATTCGTCTTCGGATCATAATTGGTCGGCGCGGCAATAATAACAAAATCCGCTTCTGCATACGCAGCTGTGCCATCCACAGTCGCCTTCAGATGCAGCTCGCGCTCGCCATCCTTCGCCTCCCGCAGATATTTCTCTATATACTCATCCTGGATCGGGCTGACATAGTTATTCAGCTTCTCGACCTTCTCCGGCACGATATCAACCGCAGTCACATCATTATGCTGCGACAGCAGCACCGCCAGCGACAGACCTACATACCCCGTACCGGCAACAGCGATCTTATAGGAACCAGTAATCTCGGCAGCAGAGTCAGCCGACATCTCAACAAACATCTCCGTCAGATCGAAGTTCAGCGCCTCAGCGAGCGCCTGAAGCTGATCAATAGACGGCGTGAAATCCTTAGACTCCAGCCGGGAGAGAAGACCGCGATGGATCCCCGTCATTTTCGCAAGCTGCGCCTGCGTGATCTTCATCGCCTTCCGTTTGGAGACCACCGTATCGGCAAGTAGCTGCATGGATAATTTCTTCATAAAAACCTCCGAACATACTAAACCATCATGTCGCTCAAAATGACATAGTGGAATAAACAATCTAAACCAATAAAACACTTAGATGATAGCAGGTAAAAGGAGAGAAAACAATAGGAAAGAACAAAGAAGCCAGGGCAAAGAGGCGTTTTTGGAAGGCGGTAACTAAAAAAGGCGATAAATGTCATTAAGAATGACATTATGAACAAGCGCCTGTCTATGAACAAGTGCCTGTCACTCGTGCAAGTGCACAAGTGCCTGTCACTCGTGCAAGTGAACAAGTGCCTGTCACTTGTGCAGTCACTTGTGCATCACTGTGGAGAAATCCGCAGTATTATTATATTTCCTATGCTACAATATCTATATAACCAAACCTTCGTTTTATTTGTGAGAGGAGGCCTGTTATGATGTTCGTCCGTAAACGAAATGCACCATTGCTCCTGGTGATAGCAGCGGCAATCATGCTCATGATGATTCCCGGTGCTGAACCGGTTCATGCAGACGACAAAAATATATCAACTGTATACATAAACTGTGATCAGGAAAACTGGTATATTATGCCAGACAAGAATGGAAATGATAACACTTATCGACTAAATAATCATATTAGTCTGAGCGGAGAAGGAATTGCTTCTGTCGGTTATGGAAATCTGACTTCGTTCGAAAGTGATGGACATCTATGGGGAGTTAATAATGGTGCTATTGCCCCTGAAAAGATGTATTATATGGCTTTCAGAATGAGTGCAGAAGATGGGTATGCCTGGTCGGATGACGTGCTGGCAGCGTCCGATCCGGTTCCCGTCACAGATGATCTGGGACTTCGGGTTTATTTCAATGGATCAAGATATACTGATGCGTATATAAAGGAATATCTTGGTGATACTTATTTTTATGTTCTGGTCTTCAATGACATATCAGCTGCTAAGGTCTCTTTGTCGAAAAACCGGTTGATATATACCGGGAAGAAGCAGGTGCCTTCTGTGAAGAAGGCGGTACTGAAGGGAACAGCCCTTACTTCAAAGAATTACAGTATCAGTTATCATGACAGGAGTAATCAGGTAGTTTCCCCTGTTGAACCGGGCAATTATTACGTAAGGTTAACAGGAAAAGGTATCTATGGCGGTCAGGTACATGTGCCATTTACGATCATCAGATCGAACCCGATGACAGTCAGTGTTAAGGCTGTGAAGATCAAATACAATAAGCTGAAGAAAAAGGCTCAGACCATCAAACCCGGCAAGGCAATAACAGTAAGCCGTGCCAAGGGCAAGGTGACCTTCAAACTGAACAGTGCGAAGAAGGGCAAAAAAACCATCAAGCTCAGCAAGGCAAATAAATATTTCAAGATCACCCCCGATAACGGCACGATAAAAGTAAAGAAAAAACTCGGGAAGGGAACGTACACTCTGAAGATTACAATTACAGCATCCGGGACCAAAGACTATGCTTCAGCGAGCAAGGTCGTGACTGTAAAGATCAAGATCAAGTAAGTTTTATTCATTTTATCAGGAGAGAGATTATGAAGAAGACAATTATGATTGCTATGACACTTACCTTCCTTCTTGGCGGCATGACAGCCAATGCGCAGGAAGCGGAAGCAAATGACGGACTTCATTCGTCGATACAGCCTGTGACTGATTCGCCGGAATGGGTGGAGGATCTTCCTGCAGCGCAGGATGCGGACCAGCTCTTTATTGTTGCAGGACTTGGCATGGACAAGACCACTGCGACGATCTCTATGCACCAGAAGGATGAAGACGGCGCCTGGAAGCAGATTCTCTCCACGCCCGGATACGTCGGAAAATATGGTATGTGCCTGGATGAGGATCATGTGGAGGGCTGCGGCCAGACGCCCATCGGCGTATATCATTTCAACAAAGCATTCGGCATTGCGGCTGATCCCGGATGTGCGCTTGACTATATCCAGGTGGATGAAAACACCTACTGGTCCGGCGATCCTGACCGCAGCTACAATGAGATGGTCGATATCAGGGACTGCCCCGATCTTGTCATGGACGACAGCGAGCATATCTTAGACTATGAATATCAATACCAGTACTGCCTGAACATCAGCTTCAACGAGGATGGTACGCCAGGCCGCGGTTCTGCCATCTTCCTCCACTGCCTGGGACCGGTTAAGCCGTACACCGGCGGATGTGTGTCGATTCCGGAGAACATCATGAAGCTCGTGATGCAGAATGTTCAGGAAGACTGTGTGGTGGTGATTGGAACTCTTGATAAGGTAGCTCCGGCACTCTGG
>CACZPF010000074.1 GCA_902782975.1 uncultured Lachnospiraceae bacterium | reverse complement strand
TGTAATGGGATTATCTTCAGTATCGGACGGTGCGGATGTTTTTTCTGATCCGGCACAGGAAGGAGAGGTTTTTCCTGTAGATGACCTTGCCGGGAATGCTGATACGGAAACGGTTCTGGAGAGCGGAAGTGTGGACTTTGAGGATCCAACCCTTGCAGAAGATGTGCCGGAAGACGAGGAGACTTTCTTTGTCGATGAGCCGGCTGACCTGACAGAAACGATCGATCTGACCGGTGATTCCGACCTTGCCGGTGTTTCTGATGAGACCGGTGATCCCGGCCTGGCAGACGAAGAGGGAGATTCCTCTTCGGAGAAATCCGGAGTCCTGCCGGCTGACGATGACAGCGGATTCATCGACGAGATCGATCTGGAGGAGGATGTTCCGGACAGCGAGGGTGAAAATGTACAGGAGGAACAGCTGACAACGGACGGCATCCAGACAGAAGAAGATGGAATAGCTGCTTCTGTGGAAGAGGCATCTGTTCCCGTGGTAGGGGTTTCTGATTCTGTCAAAGATATAACGGTCGATGTGAGTGACTGGGTACAGACTCCCGACGGGTGGAAGCTTAAAAAACCTGCGTCTGGAGAAACAACCTATTATTCCTATCAGGACGGGTTCCTGAATATTACCACAAAGAATGCAGAGACGGGACAGTCCCACACAGCCTGTTATCTGTTTGATATCTACAGCATCATGCTTACAGGACGCCGTACTTTAAAAGAAGATACGGGAGAAGGAACCTTTAACGCCTATTTTGTCGAGGCTTCGAAAGCCAATCTTTATGATGAATATGCAGGGCAGAAGCTGGCCCGTACCCCGTATAACAGCAATTTCGGGGCCAGAAGATTCAATTACTGGTACTACAGTAAAGAACTGAGGATCTTCCGTTATTTCGATGAGAGCGGACGTGAAGTGTCCATGGATACTCTTCTGGAACAGAATAAAAATATCGGATACTTTAAGATCCGGGGCAAATACTATCTTCTGGACAGCAACGGCATGCCGCAGCTGGGAGAGCGTCTGATCAACTCCGAGTATTATTATTTTAAAGGCAACAGTGAGATTCCCGGGCAGATGTTTACTTCCGGATGGAAATGCTTTACTGTTAACGGAAAACAAAGATGGGTCTACTATAAAATGCTGAATGCAGGAGCACAGCGTGGACAGGCGGCCCGGCACGGGGCACCGTATCCCGCCAGCATTCCGCAGAAGAGTAAGAAATATCAGTTCCTTCTGAATAATGAAGGATTCATTCTGAAAAAAGCGCATGTACAATGTGAAAACGGCAAGTACTATGGGTCTGATTCCAACGGCAGGATCCGTAAAAACCAGCTGGCAACCTATGACGGGGAGAAATATTATTTTACAGAGGATGGCAGCCAGGCGGCCTATCAGAATCAGTGGGTCTTTCTGAAAAATGAGAATAACCAGTATTATTATTTCGGAAATACCCCCGGGAAGGTCGATAAGCAGACAGGTATCTGCAAGGTCACATTCGGCGGGAATTTCCTTGGCTGGTATTATTTCGACGAAAATGGAAAACAGGTCAGGAACCAGATGATCGGTGACCGGTTTTTTGACGAATCCGGTCGGATGGTCAGCGGCATTTATCCCATAGGAGATCAGAAGTATTTCTTCCAGAGCTCCTCCGAGTCCGAATGCAACGGAACGATGTATAAGAGTACGCTGATCCATTACCAGGATCATTACTACTATGCGAATTACAACGGGACCCTTTTCAAAGAGGGAACTGTCCGGATCGACGGAATCGTCTATTATTTTGTCGATTATAAGATGCAGTTTAATACTTTCACCTGGAATGGCGATACGTACGGGTATGTCAACAGCTCCGGCAAGTTTGTGACAGGCTGGGTGATCGAAAGCAACAGCAATAATCTGGTCCGGTATGTCAATCCTTCCGGCGGCGGTTTTTATACCAGTACCAGTGCCGTGATCGACGGATACCGTTACTACTTCGACTCTAACGGTTACCGCAGAAACGATGTGACGGATATCTATACAGGACCCTATTATGTCAGGGTGGACCGCGTGAACGGTGTCATGACTGTTTATGATTCCAGCCGCACCGTTCCGGTCAAGAGCATTCGTGTATCGGTAGGCCTTGCGTCGACGCCGACACCGACAGGCACATATACTCTTTACAGGAGCGCAAGGTGGCAGGCACTGATGGGACCGTCATGGGGACAGTATGGAACACATGTATATGGCGCGGGATACGGCGGTATCTTTGTTCATTCCATAGCCTGCACCTACGCAAACTCTTACAATGTACCGGCATCCGCTTATAATATGCTGGGCTATCCGGCATCCCACGGATGTATCCGCTGCTGTGTAGCAGACGCCAAATGGGTATATGATCACTGCAACGGCGCCACGATTACGATCTTTGATGGAAGTTATAATTCCAACGAAGCGATGAAGGGACCGTTGGGTAGAAGAGCTCTTGTGCCGATGACAGGCAGCTTCGATCCGACAGACCCTGCAGTATAAATAATAAATTAACAGGAGAATTCATAGAATGGGAAAGATAAAAGTAATATCCTGCAATGATATAGAGGGACTGAAAATTATAGAACCGGCCGTATTTGGAGACTCCAGAGGCTATTTCATGGAGACCTGGAATTACAACGATTTTAAAGAAGCCGGTATTGATGTCGCCTTTGTACAGGACAATCAATCCGGTTCCCATTATGGTGTGCTCCGGGGATTGCATTTTCAGATCAATTATCCGCAGGATAAGCTGGTCCGTGTCGTATCAGGAGAAGTTTTTGATGTGGCAGTGGATCTGAGAGAAGGTTCGGCAACCTTCGGCAAATGGTTTGGCGTCCTTCTCTCAGCGGAAAATAAGAAACAGTTCTTTATCCCGAAGGGGTTTGCGCACGGATTTTTAGTCCTTTCAGAAAAGGCGGAATTTGTTTATAAGTGTTCGGATTTTTATCATCCGAATGATGAAGGCGGTCTTTCGTATAATGATCCGGACATTGGTGTAGAGTGGCCGATTCCCGAAGGCATGGAACTGGACCTTTCGGAAAAAGATACCAGATGGGGCAGTTTAAAGGATTATATGCATGACAGGTAAAATTTTTTCACTTCCCAAAGAACTGTATGAAAACCGCCGGCTTGTATTCAAGCTGGCGGTTAATGATTTCAGGACCCGCTATGCCGGGTCCTATCTTGGCATTGTATGGGCCTTTGTCCAGCCGGTCGTGACCATCCTTGTTTACTGGTTTGTGTTTTCTGTCGGCTTTAAGGCCAGCACCGGCGATCTGGGTGTACCTTTTGTACTGTATCTGGTTGCCGGTATGGTTCCGTGGCTGTTTTTTCAGGAAGCCCTGCTGGGGGGAACAAATGCTCTGCTGGAATATAACTATCTGGTGAAAAAGGTCGTCTTCAAGATCAGCGTGCTGCCTTTGATCAAAGTTCTTTCCGCCATGTTCGTCCATTTCTTTTTTGTGATCTTTACATGGATACTGTATGCCTGCTACAGGCGTTTTCCGGATCTGTACTATATTCAGATCATTTATTATACAGGATGTGTCTTTGTCCTGGTCCTTTCTCTGTCCTTTCTTACCTGCTCGGTGGTGGTTTTCTTTCGGGATCTGACCCAGATCATAACGATTATTCTGCAGATCGCCGTGTGGCTGACGCCGATCATGTGGGTTGAGGAGATCGCCCTGCCCGAACAGTCGGTTTTGCGCCAGATTCTGAAATTAAATCCGATGTATTATGTCGTTTCCGGTTACCGGGATACGTTTCTGTGGAAACACTGGTTTTTTGAACATCCACTGTGGACACTGTATTTCTGGGGATTTACAGCAGTATGCTTTTTACTGGGGGCAAGAGCCTTCAAAAAGCTGAAAATACATTTTGCTGATGTGCTGTGACACAGGACAGGCAGCAGTTGATGAGGAAAATGCATGAGCGAAAAAACAGTTATTCAGGTTTCGCATCTGACGAAAATCTACAAGTTATATGACCGTCCGGTGGACCGGCTTAAAGAATCTCTGGGCTTTTCCAAAAAGCAGCTGAGTCACGACCACTATGCACTGAAGGATGTGAGCTTTGAGGTAAAAGAAGGAGAATGTGTCGGGATCATAGGCGTAAACGGATCCGGAAAGTCGACGATTTTAAAGATCATTACAGGGGTTCTGGCCCCCACTGACGGATATATCGGCGTAAATGGGCGTATCTCGGCGCTCCTGGAACTGGGCGCCGGTTTTAACATGGAATTTACAGGCCTGGAAAATGTATACCTGAATGGTACGATGATCGGTTTCAGTAAAGAAGAGATCGACCGCCGCCTGCCGGATATTCTTTCTTTTGCCGATATAGGAGAGTTTATTCATCAGCCAGCCAAAACCTATTCCAGCGGTATGTTCATACGGCTGGCTTTTGCGGTTGCCATCAACATTGATCCCGAGATCCTGATCGTGGACGAAGCACTTTCTGTGGGGGATGTGTTCTTTCAGGCGAAATGCTTTCATAAATTTGAAGAATTTAAAAAGAACAAAAAGACGATCCTTCTGGTGAGCCACGACCTCAGCAGTATTGCCAAGTACTGTGACCGGGTGATCCTGCTGCATCAGGGGGAACTTCTGTGTGAGGGGGCGCCGAAGCAGATGGTGGATACCTATAAGCAGCTGCTGGTGCGTCAGGCTCCAGTAAATTTGCCGGATGCTGCCGTGACAGGGACGAATACTTCAGAAGCCGGTCAAAAGGATGTTGAAGAGGCAGCACCCGATTCTTTCGATATCTGGAAAACGGCCTTCAGAAGGAATCCGGATACGCTGGAATACGGAGACAAAAGGGCGGTGATCCAGGACTTCGTGGTACTGGACGAAAAAGGATATCCCTCCAATGCGATCGAAAAGGGATCCTCTTTTCAGATAAAGATCAAGGTGCATTTTTCAGAAGATGTCCAGGAGCCGATCATTGCCTATACATTCAAAAACATCCAGGGTACAGAAATCACAGGAACCAACACCATGTATGAAAAAAAACCTGTCCCCTTCAGCAGAAAGGGGCAGACCTGTATCGTAACTTTTACACAGAAGATGGACCTCCAGGGAGGAGAATACCTTTTATCCTTCGGATGTACGGGTTACAGAGAAGGGGATTTTACGGTCTATCACCGGCTTTATGATGTCTGCAATGTTTCTGTCATATCCTCAAAGGATACCGTCGGCTTTTACGATATGAACTCTCAGGTAACGGTGGAAGAGGCCTGATATGCTGAAAAAAACTATGGAGCGGGGGCTGGAATCTCTGGAAAAGAACGGATTTCTGGGGTCAGTCCGGAAGATCCCCAAAAAGATCAGAGATCTTCAGACAAGGGAGCTTCCTTACGAAAAATGGCGCCGGAGGCATCTGCCGACACGACGTGAATTGAAGGAAGAACTGGGGCATGTTTTTCCGGTGATGCCGGTCTTTACGGTCCTGATCTGTAAACAGGGCATGGCGGATGGATTCCGGCCGGATCTCTGTGCCGGAACAGACTTTTCCGGGAAACGGGAGGTACTGCTTTACGAGGGAGGGCGGGACAGCCTGAAAAGCATCCTTGCACAAGCCCGGGGTGAATATATTGTTCTTTCGGGATGGAACGAAACCTTTCCGGAAGATGCCATTTACTGGTTTACGGCTGCCATCAACGCGCATCCGGAGGCGGCCCTGATCTATGCAGACGAGGACTGTGTTTCAAAGGACGGGAAGCATTATTATGAGCCGCGCTTTAAACCGGACCTCAGCCCATATTACCTGCTCAGTACAAATTATATCGGCCATCCGCTGCTGTTCCGGAGGGATGTGCTGGAGGCTCTTCTGGAAGAAGCAGGCGCCGGCGTACCGCAGCGTGATCTGGAATACGCGCTCCTTCTTCTGGCGCTTCAAACCTGTAAAAAAAGAATCGTGCATATTCCTAAGGTGCTGGTACACCGCATATCCGCAGGTGAAGCAGTGGATCAGGAAGACCATGGCCCCGGAGAAGCAGACCTCATCCGGCAGTACTATGAAAAAGCAGGACATCCTGCAGTAATCGAAGCATCCCCTTATAAAGGAATCTGGTATACCAGATTTATCAGGCCGCGGGATCCTCTTGTGTCGGTGATCATTCCAACAAAAGATCATGTCCCGGATCTGAAACGGTGTATCGGATCCATTGAGCAGAAGACGACCTACCGGAATTATGAATATATCCTGATTGAAAATAACAGTACGGAGCCTGGTACATTTTCATTTTACAAAGAGCTGAAGGAGAAGAACTCCAGGGTGCGGCTGATAGAATACAAAGGAGATTTTAACTATTCCGCCATTAATAACCTGGGAGCTTCCCGGGCATCCGGGGAATATCTTCTGTTTCTTAATAATGATACAGAAGTGATCAGTCCTTCCTGGATGGAAGATATGCTGGGCTACGCCATGCTCCCCGGTGTGGGAGCGGTAGGAGCAAGGCTTTATTATCCGGACGGAACGATCCAGCACGCCGGGGTCGTCCTGGGGTTCGGAGAAGTAGCCGGCCACTGTTTTGTTCAGCAGAAACAAGGTGCGGAAGGTACCTGCCGGCGCATCGTCACGCCACAGAACTACAGTGCGGTAACGGCTGCCTGTATGATGATTCCGAGAGAGATCTTTATGAAAGCAGGCGGCTTTTTTGAAGGGCTCGCAGTCGCATTTAATGATGTGGATCTCTGTCTCACGCTGGGAAAGATGGGGCTGGATATCATCTATGATCCCCGGGCGGAGCTGTATCATTATGAATCTCTGACAAGAGGATATGAAGATACCCCTGAAAAGCAGAAACGATTTGCCGGTGAGATCCGGCAGATCCGGGAAAGATGGCCCGGAAAATTTGATGGAAACGATCCGTTCTATAATCCGAATCTGACGAGGATCAGCCAGGATTTTTCATTGAAAAGGAAAAGTGAAGAGGCAGACATCTGAAAATTACAGGAGGAATCAAATGCGAAGAAAAAAGGACATGGCAAAACAGATGACGCTTTGTGTGCTGTCGGGGATCCTTATGATGTCCGGTACAGCTGTTCAGGCTGAGATGCTGGAAGATAGCACATACTTCATACAAGATCCGTTGTTTATGGAAGGATCCATAACCGATGACAGTATGGACTTTCAGGCTCCTGCAGCAGAGACCATGGACGAAATAGATATCACAGATGTACCAGATATCATGGACGCATCAGATACCATGGACGCATCAGATACCCTGGATGCACAAGAAGTTGTGAACGAAGCGGAAACGACGGCTGCAGCGTACGGGATGGACGAGACAGACGCTGAGGATGCCATTGCTGCGGCAGATATCCTGGATGCCGGTGAACAGGTGTATGGATTATCGGACGGACTGGCAGAAAACCTTTCAGACGGCGGAACAGAGGAGCTATCTGACGGGTTACTGGATGAACTGTCCGGCATTCCTGAAACAGAAGACGGCATCCGGTATATCCGGGGACGTGCCCTTACAGCGGATGAAGAGATGGAACAGCTGGCATACTTTAACAGCCTGCCGGATTCGATTCCACAGTATGAAGTGGGGAGCAGCTTTTTAGAGGGGTCTCCGGAGGCAGTGGAAGTTTTTGCCGCAGATCTGCCGTCTTCTTTTGACGCACGCAAGTCAGGAATCGTAACGCCCGCCAAATCGCAGGGAAACTATGAAAACTGCTGGGCTTTTACCATTGCATCCCTGATGGAGACATCGCTTCTCAAGCAGGGAATGGGAAGTTATGATCTTTCGGAAGAGCATCTGGCTTATATGTGGTCCAACAGAGTACCAGACCCTCTCGGCAACACAGCGGACGATTTCAATTTTCATACCAGTTCGAACTACAGGAGTGGAGGAAATCCGTATCTGGCAGCTATTTTCCTAAGTACGTGGTCCGGTATGGCGCTGGATTCCAGATATCCTACACCGACTACCTGGAGTGAAAACCTGCGCTATGCAGGTGCTTATGACACCGCGGCTTATCTGCAGGACGCCGTTTTTTCAACTTATCAGATCGCCCGTGTAAAACAGCTGGTGCGCTACTATGGGTCTGCGAGCACGCTGATCTATCTTGACAAGGTGAGTGCCGCTACATACTATAATCCGAGCACGGCAGCCTACAGCTACCCCTTTGGCGGGACGGTGGATCATGCAGTGACGATCGTCGGCTGGGACGACAGCTATTCAAAAAACAACTTCGCGGCAGGTTCCAAAGTAACGGCGGACGGTGCCTGGATCTGTAAAAACAGCTGGGGCACCGGCTGGGGAGATCATGGATTCTTCTATGTATCCTTCCAGGATAAGAGCCTGGCCAATATACTCTGCGTTTCCGGAACGGCTGCTCCTGTATATAAAAATAATTATTTTTATGACGGAAGCTCCGGAATCGAGTACATGACCTTAAATCCCGGCGAATCAGCAGCCTGCATTTATCATGCTGTGGCAGGAAACGGGAAAGCCGAAACGCTTGGCGAAATATCTACCGGAGTCCGGGATGATAATTTTCAGATGAGTGTTCAGGTTTATGTGGGGCTTTCCGATCAGTCCGACCCGACAAGCGGGACGGCAGCCTATGCCTCTCCTGCAAGATACACACAGTCTTACGCGGGGATCGATACCTTTTCTGTTCCGGAAGTACTGATCGCCCCGGACAGTTATTATTCTGTCGTTGTTACAAATACCGGGAGCAGCAGCGTACGGTTCTGTATGGAAAAGAGCATAGATTATGATGTCAGTCTTTCCTACAAGTGGTGCAGACTGAGAGCGGCGACGAGGCCCGGTCAGGGCTTCATCAAAAACTCTGCCGGCTGGGTCGATCTGAACAGCAGCAGCATGTCTCCGAGAATCAAGGCGCACACAAAGACAGAATCCTATACGCCGTCCCTTTCATCCGCAAATACAGATATTACAGTGGAACAGGGAAGTACCTGTACACTTTCCCTTGATCCGTCGCCTTCGTCCATTGGAAATCTGGGATATACATATAGTTCAGATGATCCGGATATCGCCAGTGTAAGCGCAGCCGGGGTTTTAAAGGCAGTCTCACCGGGAGGAACGACCGTCAGGGCAGTCTGCAGCAAGATGCCGTCTCTGAAGGTGGAATTTAAGGTCACTGTAAAAACAAAAGCCCCCGCACTGACCGGAGCCGAAGTGATCGCGTATAATAAGATCAAAATCACATGGAATGCGGTCGAAGGAGCTGACGGATATGCAGTTTACCGTCAGGAGAACGGCGGGCCTTCCCAGCAGATCTTTGTTCGAAAGACTTTGTCAAAGCTGTATTATGTGGACTTTGAAAAGAAATCTGTCGGCAGATATATGATTCCGGGAACGCAATATAAGTATTTTGTAAAAGCTTTTGTTACGGTAAACGGCAAGAGAGTCTTCAGCAAGGTTTCCTCCAAGAAGACAGCAGTAATTACCTATCAGGCGCCGGACCTGAAGGTAAGAACCTTCTATGACCCTCATAATCTGGTTATGTTCCATCAAGTCGAAGGAGCGAACGGATATCATATCTACCGGAGTGTCGACGGAGGTGCCTATACTTATTGCGGAAAGCTGGAAAAAGCCAACTACCTGAAATATTCGGATAAAGATGTAAAGGCGCTGTCCACGTACCGGTATAAAGTTGTTCCGTTCCGTCAGCTTGGAGATAAAGAGTATAATCTGCCGGAAGGATATACTGATGTTGTCCGGGCTATTATAAAAAAGGTTACGGTGACAAGCTCCGTTTCTGCTCCAGGAGGAATAACGATCAGGTGGAACGGCAGCCCGGGGGTGGACGGCTACTGGATCTTCAGAAAGAGTGCCGGCGGTACCTTCAGTAAGATCGCCGAATCAGCCGGCGGAAGCAATATGCAGTATACGGACAGGGAGGCAGTCAGTGGAGTCTATTACTGGTATTATGCGCAGGCGTATATAGAACAGCCTTATGGCTATACATTCTCAGCCTATACAGCAGGACCGAAGGTACTGGCACAATAGGGTTCATCCAGAAGATGAAAAAGACTGCCCGCCATGCAGCCAGAGCAGCAGCTCACGGACAGACAGGCCGAAAGCGACGCAGGAAGAAACTTTGAATTGTACTTGCTTTTAATGTTTTAGAGTGCTAAAATATTAATGTGTTAGTATTCCATTAAAGGAGAAGAGGGTATGAGCAAAACAATCAGAACAGAGGCGGTGGATCATTTGTTCGAAGCGATCCTTTGCCTGGAAACAAAAGAAGAGTGCTATACATTTTTTGAAGATGTATGTACCATCAATGAGCTTTTGTCTCTGTCTCAACGATTCGAAGTAGCAAAAATGCTGATGGATAAACGGACATATCTTGACATCTCCGAAAAAACAGGTGCATCCACAGCGACTATCAGCCGGGTCAACCGTTCTTTAAACTATGGGAACGACGGTTATGAGATGGTCTTTAAAAGAATGGAAGAGAAAAAATAAAAGGATGCAAAGGGCAGGAAATTTCCTGCCCTTTGCATCTTGTTCTGCCGGACTGACCGGCGTGATCATGATCTGTTTTATTCTTTGGGCTTTTCTTTAGCCTTTCTCTTACGGTCTTTGGCCTTCCCTTCACCAGGAAGCTGCATTCCATCGATCAGATTCTCGATCAGCATCTTTTTCATATAAACATCGAAACTTAACAGGCAGATAAATGAAAAATCCCGCAGGAAGGGCTGATCCTCTGAAGGAGCGTTCGCAAAAGTCTTTTCGGCGGCAGAGAGGCCGCGAAGAAGATCCTTTTTGAGATATTCAGTCTGTGCAAAGATCGTATCAAAAATCTCTTTGTAGATATAAGACATGTTTTTATCTGTTCCGGACTGAAAATAACGTTCTGTGATCGGCCCCAGAAGTATCTGAATATCGTGGATCGAGAGAATATTCTTAAAATAATAAATAAAAATCAGCAGCAGAAGATGCTCCCTGGAATACCTTTTTTTGTCAGGAGGAGGAAGCAGCTTGTTTTTGGCATAATTGTTGATCATGGTCTTGGTAAGGATCTTGTCGTCAGGATACCGCTTTGTCTCGGAGAGCTGCTCTTCCATAAAAGTAGTGACCTGATCCATATACAGACTTATATTGGGAAGATCCTCCGGTTTTATATAATCTGTAGCAGAAACCATCTTAAGAACTCGTTCAATGATTTCTCTCATTTCATCAGTCATTCGGGTTTTCCTCTTTTCCGTCCGTTTTACGGACGATCATGGCAGAAATAGAACAGAGTTTCCATTCTGCTTTCAGGGCATATTATATAGGTTAAGGAAGAAGTTGTAAATCACTTTTTCCAAAATAGAATTGAGGAAAAACAAGGGATAGGGTATACTGTAAAGAAAAGTTTTGAAAGTGAGTTTTGCAATTACCTGGGTAAGGTATGAGAAGGAAAGGAGTTGTGCCGCAAAAGAGTGCAGGCATATGAGTATATGAGTATCTATGATCATTTAAACATGCCCCAGAAGGAGGCGGTTCTGAATACCGAAGGTCCGCTGCTGATCCTTGCCGGCGCGGGTTCCGGCAAGACCCGGGTCCTGACCCACAGGATCGCTTACCTGATCGACGATTTTGGTGTCAATCCCTGGAACATCCTCGCGATCACCTTTACCAATAAGGCTGCCCAGGAAATGCGTCAGAGGGTAAACGATCTGGTAGGTATGGGTGCGGAGAGCATATGGGTCTCCACATTTCATTCGGCCTGCGTAAGGATTCTCAGGAGGCATATCGATTATCTGGGATTTGACAATCATTTTGTAATCTATGACACAGATGACCAGAAAAATATCATGAAGGAAATCTGCCGGAAACTGAATATTGATACCAGACTCTACAAAGAGAAGGCTCTTCTGGCCGGGATCGCTCACGCCAAAGAAGAATTACGGACACCGGATGATATGGAAAAGGCTGCGCATGGAGACTATTTGATGAAAAAAACGGCTGCCGTGTACAGAGAATATCAGATGGTCCTTATGAAAAACAATGCCCTGGATTTTGACGATCTGATCGTGAAGACAGTGGAACTGTTTGAAAAGCACCCGACAGTCCTGGAATATTACCAGGAGCGTTTCCGATATATCATGGTCGATGAATATCAGGACACCAATACGGCCCAGTTCCGCCTGGTGGAGCTTTTGTCTTCAAAATATAAAAACCTCTGTGTCGTGGGAGATGACGACCAGTCGATCTACAAATTCAGAGGAGCCAATATACACAACATCCTTGATTTCGAAAAAAGTTTTCCGGAAGCCCGTGTTATCCGGCTCGAGCAGAATTACCGGTCCACAAAAAATATACTGGAGGCTGCCAACCATGTGATCGCCCACAATGAGGGAAGAAAGATCAAGACTCTCTGGACAGAAAACGAAGAGGGAGAAAAGGTCCACTTCCGCCAGTTCCTGAGCGGATATGAAGAAGCAGAATACGTGACCGGTGAGATTATGAAAGCCAAACGGCAAGGTCTCTGCGATTATAAAGACTGTGCCGTTCTTTACAGGACCAATGCCCAGTCCCGGGTTTTTGAAGAAAAATTCCTGACGGCAGGCATACCGTATAAGATCGTCGGAGGCATCAATTTCTATTCAAGAAAAGAGATCAAAGATCTGCTGGCTTATCTGAAAACCATCGATAATGCTAAAGATGACCTGTCGGTCCGGCGGATCTTAAATGTGCCCAGACGCGGAATCGGAGATGCGACCCAGACAAAAGTTCAGGAATTCGCAGACCATATGGGCTACAGTTTTTATGAAGCCTTACGGGTGGCCGAAGAGATCCCCTCTATTAAGCGGAGCCTTTCGAAGATCAACGACTTTGTGTCCTTTATCCAGAGTCTGAAGGCAAAAGCGAAGGAGTACAATGTAAGAGAACTTCTGGAAGATGTGATACGTCTTACAGGATATGTAGATGAACTGGAAAGCGAGGGCACTGAGGAAGCTGAAAGCCGGATCGAGAATATTGATGAACTCATTACAAAGACCCAGGCTTATCTGGATGCCATGGAAGAACAGGACGAGCCCGCAACGCTTTCCGGCTTCCTGGAGGAAGTAGCACTGGTAGCGGATATCGATACAGTGGATCCTTCGCAGGATTATGTTCTTCTTATGACACTGCACAGCGCCAAGGGCCTTGAATTCCAGCGCGTTTACATGACGGGGATGGAGGACGGGCTTTTTCCGAGTTTTATGTCTGTCCGGGATGGTGATCCCGAGGAGATGGAAGAAGAGAGACGCCTCTGCTATGTGGGCATTACAAGAGCCCGGAAGGAGCTGACCCTTACAAGTGCCAGACAGAGAATGGTAAGAGGAGAAACCCAGATCAGCAAGGTCTCCCGGTTTGTGAGGGAGATCCCGCGGGAATTGGTGGATCTGGGACATACTATTGAGGAGAAAAAGCCGCAGATATCCGGGAACGGCTCCGGAAGCGCCTATGAAAAAATGCGCAGAGCTTTTCAGGAAAACGCATACAGCGTGTCGAAAAATTATACGGTGAAAAATGCGGAGCCGCTGAGTTATGGTGTGGGGGATACCGTCCTTCACTCGAAATTCGGAGTGGGGATCGTTAAAAACATTACCGGAGGCGGACGGGATTACGAGGTCACCGTGGACTTCGACACAGCGGGAATCCGCAAAATGTTTGCCGGGTTTGCAAAACTGAAAAAGCTTTAAAAGAACGGCACCAGTAACCCCGGGTGTCAGGAAAACCTGCAAAAGACAGAAAAAAGGTAGAAATAAAGAACGGAACATGCTATAATAAGAAACACATCGGGGGAAGCCGGATACCGGCCTTCCCCGGACTCGGAAGAAAGGTAGGTGCCTGTTATGATGGAAATCAGCAAGAACAAACTGGAAGAGTTACTGTCAGCAATTAGAATTCGTGAGGAAGATGACGATAGCAAAAAACTTCTCTGGGTTCTCGCGGTGATCGGAGCGGTCGTGGCCGTGGTTGCCATTGCCTTTGCGGTATATCGTTTTCTTACACCCAACTATCTGGAAGAGTTTGAAGACGATTTTGACGATGACTTTGACGATTACTTTGATGATGAAGAAGATGCCGATAAATAAAGGTCTTCCGGTATTGTTTCTGACCAGTATATTTTTTTAAACAGGATGAGGCTGTCACGGGGTTCGCGGACAGCCTCTTTTTACTGACAGCAGCTTTTCTTTCACTATATTTCAGACAGGAGGCCATGCGCATCAGCATGAAAAAAGGCGAAATTTACGAAGGAATCATAGAAAAGGTAGATTATCCAAACCGTGGATATATGACAGCAGAAGAAACCCGGGTGCTGGTAAAAAATGCCATTCCCGGGCAGAAAATCCGCTGCAGGATCCTGAAAAAGAAAAATGGCCGGGCAGAGGGGCAGCTGATGGAAGTTCTGAACCCTTCCCCGCTGGAAAAACGACCTCCTCTCTGCAGCATCTTTCCTGACTGCGGCGGGTGTATGTACCAGACCATGGAGTATGCTGATCAGCTTGCATTAAAGGAAAGACAGATCCACGAGCTGCTTGCCCCTTTTATGGAAGATGAAAAAGTGTGGGAGGGAATCATCGGCAGCCCTTCTGAATTCCGGTTCAGAAACAAGATGGAGTTTTCCTTCGGAAATGCCTGGAAGGACGGCCCCCTTACACTTGGTCTGCATAAGAAAAACAGTACCTATGATGTACTCACGGCAGATGACTGCATTCTGGTCCATGAAGATATGAACCGGATCCTTTCCTGTGTCCTTGACTTTTTTACTGAACTTCACACGCCTTTTTATCATAAAATGCAGCATACAGGATATCTCAGACATCTTCTTTTGAGAAGAGGAAGTACTACGGGAGAAATTCTGGTACATCTTGTGACGACAAGCCAGCTGGACATGGACCTGGAACCACTGAAAGACAGAATTCTTGAACTGCCTCTTGCCGGGAAGATCGTGGGGATCCTTCATATCATCAATGATTCGATGTCGGACACTGTACAGAGTGATGAGACAAGGATCCTCTATGGCCGTGATTATTTCTATGAAAAACTTCTGGGTATGACCTTCCGGGTCAGCACCTTCTCCTTTTTTCAGCCGAACTCCAGGGCAGCCGAACTGCTCTACAGAAAGGTACAGGAATATATCGGGGATACAAAAAATCAGATCGTTTTTGATCTTTACAGCGGAACAGGAACGATTGCGCAGATTGCTGCCCCGGTGGCCAGAAAGGTGATCGGCATAGAAATCGTAGAGGAGGCAGTAAAGCAGGCAAAGCAGAATGCACAGATCAATGGTCTTAAAAACTGCGACTTCCGTGCAGGTGATGTCCTGAAAATGCTGGATGAGATCGAAGAAAAGCCGGACATGATCATCCTCGACCCGCCAAGAGACGGTATCCATCCCAAAGCATTGCCGAAGATCCTCCGCCATCAGGTAGAGCATATCGTGTATATATCCTGCAAAGCAACCAGTCTGGTCCGTGATCTTCCGGCTTTTCTGGAAGCCGGCTATCAGATCAGGAAAGCCTGCTGCCTGGATCAGTTCTGCCAGGGAGTCCACGTCGAAAGTATTGCGCTTTTACAGCGAATGAGCAACACCCGATCGAAAGAATTTACTCTTGATGTTGATATGGAGGATTATCATAGGATTAAGAGTGAAGGGAGATAGTTTTATGGCAGAGAGTCAAATCATTGAATATAAAGAATCCTGGAGGGATGAATATCT
>CACZPF010000073.1 GCA_902782975.1 uncultured Lachnospiraceae bacterium | reverse complement strand
TGTCTGTTCTGTCCTTTTCAGACGGAAAGACGATCCTTCCGATGACTTCCGCTCAGGATCACAAGCGGGCCATGGACAATGACCAGGGTTTAAATACCGGCGGGATGGGTACTTTTTCACCCAGCCCCTTCTATACGAAGGAAATCGATGCCTGGTGCAGGGAGAATATTTATCAGCCCACTGTAGATGCGATGGCCGCAGAAGGCCGGCCATTTAAGGGTGTGATCTTTTTCGGCCTGATGCTGACCGCAGCAGGTCCGAAGGTGCTGGAATATAATGCGAGATTCGGAGATCCGGAAGCACAGGTGGTTCTTCCACGGATGAAGACGGATATGATTGAGGTCATGAACGCGTGCATTGACGGGAGACTTGATACGATCGATCTTGTATTTGATGATAATGCGGCTGTCTGCGTGGTTCTTGCAAGCAGAGGCTATCCTCTTAAGTATGATAAAGGAATACCGATCCACGGGTTCGAGGCATTTGCCGGAAGAGAAGGATATTTCTGCTTCCATGCAGGGACAAAAAAAGAAGGGACACAGATCGTTACAAACGGCGGCAGGGTGCTGGGCGTTACAGCACTTGGAAAAGATCTGAAGGAGGCAAGAAAAAATGCATACGAGGCTGCCGGGTGGATCGATTTTTCGAATAAATATATGAGAAGTGATATTGGAAAAGCAATAGAGGAGGCCTGAAAGAATGGGTATTTCAAAAGAAGAAGTCATCAAACAGCTTTTAAAAAGAACGAAGTATTATTCGCTGTTTTTAGTGCTGAATCCGAATGTTCCTTATATCGTATGCGATCCTGAAACATTAAATGACCAGGTCCATGTATTTGCGAAGGAGAAAGAAGCGAAGGCTTTCTGCGAAGAGGCAAAAACAAGGAAAGACATGGTTTATGTAAAAGAGATCATAAGCAGAGAGATCACAAGAAAAGATCTGAACAGAAAAGAAAAATTCTTTATTTTCTCCCTGACTATGGGCCCGAAAGATACCGATAATAAACAGAATGCTCCGGCGGCAAACTTTTACGAGACCCTTCACGGGGTGGGTGTGAATGCAATCGTGTGGCATGACGGTGAGGAAACCTGCGAGATAGAGCTGTCAGATTTTTTCAATCCGGATTTCAGCAAGCTTCCTGAAAATGTACGGCCTCTGATCAACCAGTCTTTGCAGATCTCCGCGATCTACTACCTGGAAGAAGCGAGAAGAAACAATAATATCCAGCAGAATGAAGAGCTTCAGAGCCTTTCAGAAGAACTGACAGCCAATATTAAAAAATCCGAGTATTTCGTTCTTATCAGAAAAGGCGAAGTAAAGGACGGAAAGCAGAAGATTCTGCCCTGGCTGATTACCAGGCAGATGCAGAATTCAAAGACGGGGGAAGTTGTAAAACAGAACTGCCTGGCCGCCTGCTCCGATACCCGTGAACTGAACTGGATGATGAGACTTTTAAAGCTGGACCAGAACAAAGACGCCGGCTTTCTTAAGATTCCTTTTGCCCAGATGGCAGGGATGATCCAGGGCCCGATTCCCATGTGTATTCTGAACCCGATGGGAATCAATCTGACCATTGACCAGAATATGGCCAGAGCGCTGACCGGCCAGAGAGTGATGCAGGTAGTGCCCCAGAATAAGAACGGACAGAGCGGCGCAGCAGGGAAAAAAGTCAATGTGATCCTGGAAGACCAGAACACAGATGACGGTCAGGAATGAGAGAAGATAATACATGAACAGTAAATTGACAAGACAGGCCGATAAAGCCCTGAATCTTGCAAAGAATTCGGCCCGTGAGCTTCGTCATACCTATGTGGGGACGGAACATCTTCTGATGGGGCTTTTAAAAGAACAGGAAGGGATGGCCGGCAAACTATTACGGGAATTCGGTGTTGACGAAGAAAAACTGCTTGAAACGATCAACCGTCTGGTCGCACCTGTATTTCCCGGGGGCGATACGGACGAAGGACCATTTACAGAAGAAGACAGCCGGAAAACCAGCCAGGCGCCAAAGAATCCGCCCTTCTCTCCAAGAGCTTTGTCCGTGATCGAAGCTGCCTGTCTGGAGAGCGAATCCATGCAGGGAGCAAAGGCAGGAACAGAGCATCTTCTGCTTGCCATGCTCCGTGAAACCACGTGCCTGGGAACCAGGCTTCTGCATACGCTGGGAATCAATTTTCAGAAATTGTATTCTGAACTGCTTTCTGATATGGGATATGACAATGAGTCGATCATGGAAGAATTTCAGAGTATGCGTTCCCGAAGAGGCCAGACGGCAACACTTACTCCTACTCTGGATCAGTTCAGCAGAGATCTGACGGATCTGGCGGCAGAAGGACGTATGGACCCCATTATCGGGCGCGGCCGGGAGATCGGAAGACTTATGCAGATCCTGAGCCGGCGGACGAAGAACAATCCATGCCTCGTGGGCGAGCCGGGCGTCGGGAAAACAGCCATCGTTGAAGGACTTGCTGAGAGAATCGTGGAAGGCATGGTTCCGGAATCCATGAAGAATAAACGGCTGGTCGTCCTGGATGTTTCAGGTATGGTAGCGGGTACGAAGTATCGCGGAGAATTTGAGGAGCGTATTAAAAGCATTGTAGAAGAGGTGCGGGATAATCAGAATATTATCCTGTTTGTAGATGAACTTCACACCATCATCGGGGCCGGAGGAGCCGAGGGAGCACTGGATGCGGCCAATATACTAAAGCCCTCTCTTTCGCGGGGCGAAATACAGCTGATCGGAGCGACTACGCTGGAGGAATACCGTAAGTATATCGAGAAGGACGCTGCCCTGGAACGAAGATTTCAGCCGGTGACGGTCGAAGAGCCTACGGAGGAAGAGGCACTGGAGATCCTTAAGGGAATCCGGCCGTATTATGAAGAACATCATAAAGTAAAGATCCTTGATGAGGCACTGGAAGCTGCGGTACGGATGTCTGTCCGGT
>CACZPF010000072.1 GCA_902782975.1 uncultured Lachnospiraceae bacterium | reverse complement strand
GGAAGCGAATCGAACCAAAAGAGTAATCATCTTTACAAAAGAAATAGTTAAACCCCCATGTCTTGGTATCAGCTCCACCAGGGGCCAAAACCAGATCTGCAGGGATAGACCGATTGACCATTAGAACATTGTAATAAGACAATTTCTCATTGACGTATTTATAAACAGCTCGAACAGCGTTATCCCTAAAGTGCCGAAGTGATTCCTCGGAAAGTTCTCTAGACTTGTAATCCTTTCCCGCAAGTGAAAACTGGTGGGGAAATTTTTGGTTCATGTAGTCAAGAAACTGATTAAATTTTGAATCCTCTGTAAAATCAATTTCGCTATTCCATTCATCGGGGAATGTGGGAGCATATTTTTCAGGATCAAAGCCAGAAGCATCGAGTAATTCTGCTGGTGTGACTCCATCTTCGGCAGCCCCGGCGATTTTTAAAATAGTCTCTGGTGTTAGAGGACGCTTAATGTTACCTTTCATATACTGACACAGGTAATTATTATTTATCCCAATAGCTTTAGCAAAAGCAGCTTGACTGCGATTACTTCCCTGAGCTCTTTTTAATAACTGTAGGACCTGTTCATGATCGAAGTCATGATCTGTTTTGACAGACCTGCCCATATATTCACCTCACATTTTATATCTGTTCTTGTTTACATCATATCACAACATTCCCAAAAAATAAAATTAAAAATAAGATGCAGGGGTTGACATATCTGTAAAGATATAATATTTTAAATATACGAATTAATTCGTACGATATAAATTAACAAAGATATAATAGATATACATCAGAAGGAGAAAAATAGTGAGAGGGGTGAAAAAGGGAATGAAGGTGATTGGATTAGCTATATACATTTCACTTATCTTTTCTTTTGTTTCCTATGCAGAAATCTATACTTATGATCCTGCATTAGCAGTTACGTCAGACCGGGCCTTTCGCGAGATGGCTGAATGTGGGCAGTGGTATATGGACTATGACGGGGGACTGGGAAGGGGTGTACTTCCGATGCAGTAAACTTCCATATTCGTTTTTGGGGGTCAGCTGTGGATGTACATGCAGCTATGAAAGTGGTTCTGATATCGTCTCGGTAAAAATGATCGTGCCCGAGGGATACAGTCTCCAGGAAGAAGTCAGGCATCATTTTGAGGCGGAGGAGTACGTTGATGCTGCGGCAAAGCAGACGGAAGGAATGGATCCGGCAGAGAAAGTGCGATGGATCCACGATTTCGTCTGCAACCTGGTGGATTACGACTATGAGGGACTTGAACGGTGTAATTCAGGGCAGGGAGAGATGAACTATTCCGTGTACGATGCGTTTACATCCCATAGGGTCGTCTGTGAAGGTTACAGAAGGACTTTCTGGGCTATAGCAGGAGCGGCAGGGTTGCCGGTTCGCATTGTCAATGGCACGGTTGACGGAAGAGAACATGCATGGAATGAGGTTTTTCTTGATGGCACCTGGAAATCTGTAGACTGCACCTGGGACGATTCACAGGCAGGGATCAGGTATAAGTACTTTTTGACGGATATCACCTATGACAATTCATGGGCACAATAAAAAATTCAAAAAAGTGGAGGTGAAAATAGAAATGAACAAATTGGAAGCTTGTAAATACCTGGATCAAGCCATGGGAATGGAAGGGATCGATGAGAACAACTGGAATACTCTCTTTGGTATAAAGTCCCGGCTTTGCTTCTGTAATGAAGAGAACGATGAGGATGCAGAAAGTCTGGAGGAGATGTGGTATTCTCTGCGTAATCATTTGGCAGATCCGGTTCTGAACCTTAATCTTTTGAACGTTGTATATGCTATTCGAAACAACTGCTGGGAAAACTGCAAGGGGGCAGACTGGCATTGTGAATGTCGGAATTGCCCCTGGGACGGCGAGAAGATCGAATACGATGATGAAATCAAAAATATTATGAGACGCAGGGCCGATAACGAACTGGTTTCAGGAAAACCGGCTCCTGAAAATTCAGAAGAAAGAGAAATCACACTGGAGGATTTGTTTACATCGGAATGGGAGCCGATAGAGCATAATGAAAGAAATGCTATTGAAGCTTCTATGGATGAAGAAGAGGAATACACAGATTCGGATAATCTGTTTGACGGAGAGATGCAGGGAGATGAGGATGAAGATACTCTATTTTCCTTCCAGGAGTGAAAACGATAGAGAAGGGGTGCCTGTAATCCTGGATTTCATATGATAACGCCATGAGCAATTATTACGCGCTGCAGAAAGAAGAACATTGGAGTCATAAGGCTGTAATAAAGTACACCACGGATCGGATTCAGCGGGAGTATCCGAAACTTTCATTATTATATGGTCTTTTCATGCTGTTCCTTTTGACCTTACAGAAGCTTGCGCCTGATTTTGAGCGGGCAGCATGGTGGGATAGTATAATATCGAAGGCATTGATGGTCGGTACTGTTGAACACCTGATAGTAACGGGAGGATTCATCCGATTGACCCGTAAACTGAAGGATGAAAAATACGCCAGAAAGATATATGAACGGATGCCGTGGGTGATCGCGAAGATTCCCGGTTACTATATCACGCTTCGGCCGTCCACATTAAAAAGATATGCGCAGAATCTTTCGCTGGACGAAAGGCATGAAGAAGACATTAGGGCACGATGGGAAATGTTCCGGAGCTATAGGTTTGCAGCTGATCCGCTGGCCAGAATGATCCGGAGCTGGGCATGGCATTACCGTGATTTTTGGTTTGCTGTAATGTACAGTGCTGCCGTGGATGAGATTATCAAGGACCAGGAGGCGGCCGGAAACCCTTCTCTCTTCTCTGATTCGCCGGCATTTGTGTCATACATCATTACTGGAAAAGAGAAAATATATTAAAAGAATGCTGTCGCTCAAAACAAATGAGGCTATTATTGGGCGGCAGCTTTTTCTTCTGAGAAGAGTGCTTTCGCTGATGCCGGTCTATGATATACTTACGACAGGATGCATTTCGCTATAATCACTGAGAGGAAAAAACCTGTTTGAAGGAGTGAAAATCATGAAGAAATTTACTGCGATTATAGCTGGTTTTATTATGACGGTGGCGTTAAGTATCAACACTTTCGCTGGACAATGGAGCTACGAATCTAAAGGCTGGCGCTATCAGAATGATGACGGGACCTATCCTTATGAGGGATGGGAATGGATCGACGGCGACAGGGATGGCGTTGCGGAGTGCTATTATTTCTATGATGAAGGGTGGCTGGCCTGCAGCAAAGATATAGACGGACATTATGTGGATGAAGCCGGCAGATGGACTGTCGATGGCCAGGTTCAGACAAAGGTGTCGCCCGGATACGGAGCGGGAATCGTTCTGACTGGACAGGGATACACAGATATTTACAAGCAGTACACCGCTCAGTATGGAGAGACAAAATTTGTAAAACAGGCTGTGGAGTATGATGCAGATTCCACGATCGAACAGCTCGAGGGGATCAATTTCCTTGGCCTGTACGACCTTGACGGGAACGGTGTTGAGGAACTCCTGATCGGATTTACTGTTCCTGATCCCGCGATTTATGAAGGGCGTCGCTTTGTACTGGATGTGTTTACGGACAGCGGATCCGGAGTGATATTCTGCGGTAGAATTGATGGCGCGGACATGTGGTCAGGAGGCGAACAGAGCTGTGGAGTCCGCCTCATGTCTAATGCCGGAAAGGTGTATGTTGTGGGAGGATCCGCCGGAACGGGTGCGGGTTCTATCTATACATTCTATACGTTGGATGACGGAGCACTTACCCTGAAACATACATATGAGTTTGACGAGAGGGGCATCTTTATCGACGGTCAGGAAAGCAATATAGCTTATGACAAAGTATGGGACGGGTGGACAAGAATTGGGCATTATGATTCGTATGGATATGTCTATTCTGGTTATGAGGATCCTGAATATACTATGGATCAGACCCGGGAGCTTATCGAAAAGACAAAAGCTAAGCTTGGCGTCTGAATGAACTGATGGCTTTTCCGCCGTCGGCACATCTCGG
>CACZPF010000071.1 GCA_902782975.1 uncultured Lachnospiraceae bacterium | reverse complement strand
TGCTTTTTTCTTTTTATGCGCAGAGCCGTCGAACAGAAGCATTCGGTTTATCGCTTGCCATTGAACAGCCCATCAGGAGTTGTCCATAGAGGCGGAAGACCCTTGACCGGAAGCATAGAAAATGCGAGCATAGCTGCAGGTGCCGGAGCACTGTCAGAGCGTATGCGAGTTTGCGGAGGCACCTGCTGACAGGCGGCGCAGCATTTTCACAGCTTCCGGACACGGGTCTGACGACACTATGGACAACTCCTGATGGGCGTCCGTCATGCCGGGCTTAATGTCAGACTTAATGACATTGCGTTCGAACGGAAGATGCCTTCAGAGCCGCCCAGCGGCTCGATCATGCGTTTTCGAGTGCCTGTCTCAGATCTTCTATGATATCTTCTATGTTCTCGATTCCCACAGAAAGCCGGATCATACCCGGTGACACCCCAGCCTCCAGAAGCTGGGCATCATTCATCTGCCGATGTGTATGGCTGGCAGGATGCAGGACCATCGTCCTCGAAGAAGCCACATGCGTGGCTATATTGGCAAGCTTCAGGCTGTCCATGAAGCGGACGGCCGCCTCCCGCCCGCCCTTCAGTTCAAAGGAAATGACGCCGCAGGTTCCGTTGGGAAGATACTTTTCTGCCAGAGCATGGTATTTATCACCCGGAAGACCGGCAAAATTCACACTGACCACCTTTTCATGCGCATCCAGGAATTCTGCTGCCTTCTGGGCATTGCTGCAGTGGCGTTCCATACGAAGAGGCAGTGTTTCCAGACCGATATTGAGAAGGAAGCAGTTCATCGGAGAAGGAATCGACCCCAGATCACGCATCAGCTGAGAAGTTGCCTTTGTGATATAAGCCTTTTTGCCAAACTGTTTTGTATAAACGATCCCGTGATAGGATTCATCCGGTGTTGTAAGACCGTGATACTTGTCCCCGCAGGCTTCCCAGTCAAAATTGCCGCTGTCCACAATGACACCGCCAACCTGAAGACCGTGTCCATCCATATATTTTGTGGTGGAGTGAGTGACAATATCGGCGCCCCATTC
Organism: uncultured Lachnospiraceae bacterium; assembly: GCA_902782975.1. Lineage (GTDB taxonomy): Bacteria > Bacillota > Clostridia > Lachnospirales > Lachnospiraceae > Blautia_A. The sequence continues at coordinate 5,260 of CACZPF010000071.1, read as the reverse complement.
GAATGGCCTGCAGTTTACAGGAGTTGCAAAGGTATTGTCAACGATCAGAGGAACCTGGTGTGCATGAGCAGCTTTGGCATATTTCTCGATATCGAGGATCACCAGCGCCGGGTTAGCAATCGTTTCTGCAAAAAGAACCTTGGTATTCGGCCGAAACGCCGCACAGATCTCCTCATAGGAAGCATCTGTATCGACAAAAGTACATTCGATTCCAAGCTTTTTCAAGGTGACTGCGAGCAGGTTAAACGTACCGCCGTAGATCGTCGACGCAGCGACGACATGATCCCCTGCCTCACAGATATTGAAGACAGCGTAAAAATTCGCAGCCTGTCCGGAAGAAGTAAGGATCGCTGCAACGCCGCCTTCCAGTTCTGCCACTTTGGCCGCCACCGCATCATTGGTCGGATTCTGGAGGCGGGTATAAAAATACCCTTCCGCCTTCAGATCAAACAGCTGACCCATTTCGTCCGTCGTGTCATATTTAAAAGTTGTGCTCTGTACGATAGGAAGAGCACAGGGTTCTCCTTTTCCGGGCGTATACCCGGCGTGAATACATTCCGTTTCCAGTTTCATGTCGATCCTCCCTGGTCAATGATGGAACAGACGGATTCCGGTAAATGCCATTACCATGCCGTATTTATTGCAGGTTTCAATAACAGCATCATCGCGCACAGAACCGCCCGGCTCCGCTACATATTTTACGCCGCTCTTATGGGCTCTCTCAATATTATCACTGAAGGGGAAGAATGCATCCGAACCAAGTGTAACGCCGTCCATCTGATCCAGCCATGCCCGTTTTTCTTCTCTTGTAAATACCGCCGGCTTCTCGGTAAAGATCTTTTCCCATGCACCGTCTGCAAGAACATCCATATATTCCTCACCGATATAAACATCGATCGCGTTATCTCTCTCGGCTCTGGTAATATCCGCCTTAAAGGGAAGCCCCAGGACCTGCGGACTCTGACGGAGGAACCAGTTATCTGCATTCTGACCGGCAAGTCTTGTGCAGTGTACCCGGGACTGCTGCCCGGCACCGACACCGATGGCCTGCCCGTCTTTGACAAAGCATACGGAATTCGACTGGGTATATTTAAGAACGATCAGAGAAATCTTGAGATCTCTCTTTGCTTCTTCTGACAGTTCCTTATTTTCCGTTACAATATTAGAGATCAGGGAATCATCGATGGCAAGCTCCTGACGTCCCTGCTCGAAGGTAACGCCGTACACTTCCTTATGTTCCAGCGGAGCGGGAACATACTCCGGATCGATCTGAATAATATTGTAATTGCCTTTTTTCTTCTGCTTCAGGATCTCGAGCGCTTCTTCGGTATATCCAGGAGCGATCACACCGTCAGAAACCTCTCTCTTGATCAGCATTGCCGTGTCTTTATCACAGATATCGGAAAGAGATATGAAATCTCCAAAGGAGGACATTCTGTCGGCCCCTCTCGCTCTTGCGTAAGCGCAGGCGATCGGAGAAAAATTCTTCCAGTCCATATCGTCCACCCAGTAGATCCTGGCCAGTGTCTCTGTAAGCGGAAGTCCGATAGAAGCGCCTGCCGGAGAAACATGCTTAAAAGAAGTAGCCGCCGGATATCCGGTTGCCTTTTTAAGATCCCTGACCAGCTGCCAGCCGTTCAGCGCGTCCAGAAAATTAATATATCCGGGTCTGCCGGAGAGAACCTCTACGGGCAGTTCACTGCCATCCGCCACATAGATGCGGGAAGGCTTCTGGTTCGGATTACATCCGTACTTCAAAGTAAATTCTTTCATAAATTATATCCTCCAACTGTTCTTGAAAATCCTGATGTCAAAATACAAGAGCGCGAAATATAAAGTCTGTGATCGTTATCTCCTGCCTGTATCCTGAGGTTTATTTCTGGTTTTTATTAACGATACGGGTTTCTGCCTTTCCCGTCTTGATATCGATATAGCGCACAAACAGAGAAACTTTATTATCCGGATTAAGGCTGTTCCAGACAAGATCGGTAAAAGCATCTATATCTCCCGTAATGTCTACCCGGGTCGGCTCTCCTTCAAAGCTCGGCAGCGGACTTCCGTCCCCTTCGTAGGTATGGATGAACCGGCCTTCACCGGATATTGGCGCGTCATAAGAGAAGGTATAACGCACACAGGAATCTGCTCTTCCGCAGTCACTCTTCAGAATGGACATCACATAGCTGTACACGCCGTCCTTCACCATCATGGCGCCGGAGATCCTGGGCGTATAATTCGGGGCGTCCGGCTCAAATTCACGGGTGCGGAGGGACTCTTCAAAGGTCTCGCCTCTCTCCATTCCCTCAAAGATCGTGTCGGTCTGGTCGCCATTGGTCACGATCGTGATATGGTCGAGAACTCTGACCGGCGCATAGATAATAAGGCTCGGATCCACCATTTTGGAAGGATCGAAAGCTTCCGTCCGGATGCCGTCTCCTTCTGTCACAAAAACCCGGTTGCGGCTGTTTTCACTCCGTCCCATGATAAAATATGCGGTAACCGCAGAACGTCCGTCCTCACTCTGTCCGATTACGATCCCGCGGCCGGGATAAGCGTTGTTTTTCAGTTCCATTTCCAATGACTTTTTTTCCATAACTGCCCCTTTCACAGCGCATATCCTGCGCCAATAATAGCAGGTATGATGCAGAATGCAGTATTCTCCATCATACCTGGCATGAATGAAAATAGTAAAGACTCTTATTCATCTACACTGTAGTTCGGAGCCTCTTTTGTAATATGAATATCATGAGGATGCGACTCTTTTAAGGAAGCCGCTGAAATGCGGATAAACTGTCCGGTGGTTTTTAATTCTTCGATCGAATGAGCCCCGCAGTAACCCATACCGGAACGAAGTCCGCCGATCAGCTGGAATACAGTATCTTCCACAAGGCCTTTGTAGGCAACACGTCCTTCCACGCCTTCCGGAACAAGTTTTTTGTCATCCTGCTGGAAGTAGCGGTCCTTGCTTCCGTTTTCCATGGCGGAAATAGAACCCATTCCGCGGTAAACCTTATATTTACGTCCCTGATATAATTCAAAAGTTCCCGGGCTCTCGTCGCATCCTGCAAAGATGCTGCCCATCATACAGACGTTTGCGCCAGCCGCGATCGCCTTGGTAATATCTCCGGAATATTTAATGCCGCCGTCCGCGATGATCGGGATATTGAACTGTTTTGCCTCCGCATAGCAGTCCATAACGGCTGTGATCTGGGGAACACCGATACCGGCAACGACACGGGTCGTACAGATGGAACCAGGACCGATACCGACTTTTACGGCATCCACTCCTGCATCGATCAGCGCTTTGGCTGCTGCGCCGGTCGCCACATTCCCTGCGATCACCTGCAGATCAGGGAAGGCTCCCTTGATCTCTCTTACGACGCGCAGGATGTTTTCGGAATGTCCGTGGGCAGAATCCACCACCACAACATCCACATTCGCTTTCATCAGAGCTTCCACCCTGTCCATAACATTCATGGTAATGCCTACCGCGCCGCCGCACAGGAGCCTGCCCTGCGCATCCTTGGCGGCCATTGGATATTTGATCTGTTTTTCAATATCCTTTATGGTGATAAGCCCTTTAAGATTAAAGTCATCATCTACAATAGGAAGCTTTTCCTTGCGGGAATGTGCGAGGATCTTTTTGGCTTCTTCAAGGGTGATCCCTTCTTTAGCGGTGATCAGCCCTTCGGAAGTCATGCATTCACGGATCGGACGGCTGAAATCAGTCTCGAACTTCAGGTCACGGTTCGTGATGATGCCGACCAGCTTTTTACCTACGGTAATGGGGACACCCGAGATCCGGTATCTTGACATCAGATTATTGGCATCTGCCAGCGTATTGTCCGGGCTCAGATAAAATGGATCCGTGATAACACCGTTCTCCGAACGCTTTACCATATCCACTTCCTGTGCCTGCTCCTCGATCGTCATGTTCTTGTGGATAATGCCTATACCGCCCTGACGTGCCATGGCAATGGCCATACGGTGCTCCGTTACAGTATCCATTCCTGCACTCATCATCGGAATATTGAGCTTGATGGAAGGTGTCAGATACGTAGATACATCCACCTGACCGGGCAGTACATCTGAGTACTGTGGAACAAGAAGTACATCATCAAATGTGATTCCGTCTCCGATAATAGTTCCCATTCATTTTCCTCCTGTTTTTTATAAACTGTCAGGCTTTCCGGAATATCCCGGAAAGCACTGCGGGTATCATATCATTTTTTTAATCCAGAAAGACCTTTCCGGGGGCAGAACTCTTCATCTGCATGGCCAGCTTTTCATCCGGCTCGATCAGGATCCGGGCAGGTTCATTTTTAACACGGGTGACAACGGCAAAGATCTTATTCTCCGGATTCCCTGAAGAATAATCCAGAACCTTCATTTTGGTATTGTTGTTATAATAATCCATCCTGTGTGATTTGACCGGAGCAACGATGTCCGCATCCTGAATGCGGAAAGAGATGGCTTTTTTTCTTTTCTGCCTGGACATGATCACATCGATATCCATATCTCCATTGACATAAAGGTACTCGTACTCAAGATCCGTTTTGGGAAGGATAAAATAATCCGCTACAAAAAGTCCAAGCGCAAGGATCAACGCATAGGGATGAATAATCAGGCCCGCGATCACCGCAAGAACCGTCAGCGTGATCATTCCGATTTTAACCAGACTGTCCTTCGCCGTTTTCTGCTTCTTAACAAGCAATTCTGTGTACAGATCACTCATGTTCTCCTGTTCCTCCTTTATAAAATTAAAGATTAGTATAACACAAAAAAAAGGTCTCGTCTATCCGACGAGACCTATAATTTTGTTTTAGATTTTTCGGTTATCCATTGTGGAACATGCGCTAAAAACGTTCAGGTATCCGGCGCACGGTCAGGAACAGAACCGGATCACATCATGCCCATGCCGGGGTTGCCTGCGGGCATAGCCGGTGTTTCTTCTTTAATATTTGCAACAACAGACTCTGTTGTAAGCAGCGTGGAAGCAACACTGGTCGCATTCTGCAGAGCAGAACGGGCAACCTTCGTCGGATCAAGGATTCCGCCCTTAACCATATCGATATATTTTTCTTTCAGAGCATCAAAGCCGATACCTGCCTTGGACTCTTTCACCTTGTTGATGATGACTGCGCCTTCGAGGCCTGCGTTTGCAGCGATCGTAAACAGAGGAGCTTCCAGAGCCTTCATAATGATGTTGGCACCGGTCTGCTCGTCACCTTCCAGCTTAGCTGCCATCTTGGCAACATCCTTG
>CACZPF010000070.1 GCA_902782975.1 uncultured Lachnospiraceae bacterium | reverse complement strand
GCTCGATCCGCTTTTTGTTCCAGTCCTCAGGATCAAATACATCATTTTTTCTGGCATTCTTAAATTTGTACCAGGGTCCCAGGGATGGTACCCAGGCTATCCCGTTTCCGAGGCCATGATAAATGGTTTTCCCCCTGTATATCTCGTTCCCGTGCAGAATATGACTGTGACTGGAAAATACTACATCCGCACCGGCATCGATGGCCGCGTGGGATACGACCTTTTCATAATCCGCAAGACTAATGGGTTTGTGAACGATTCCTTTATGGAAATACACGAACACGAGATCTGTCTGTTCCTTCAGCGCAAAGATCTCATCCTTCATTCTCTCAAAGGATTCAGCCTCCGGAAATGTCCTGATATGTTCCGGAGGTCCGCCGGGATTCGCGACATTGCCCAGATCGTACAAGGTATGGATCCTGACATAGTTTCCTCCTGCTTTTGACGGGCCCGCAAAGGCCGCCTCCGGACCGACACAATTATAATTGACCACTCCGATCCTGAACCCGTCTTTTTCAAAGATGGCCGGAATGCAGGCTTCTTCAAGATCCATACCCCCGCCGGTGTGAAGAATGCCAAGTTCGTCCAGTTTTTTAATGGAGTCTTCTATTCCCTCCTCCTTTGCATCATAGAGATGATTCCCGGCCATCGTCAGAATATCCATATGGCCTTTCAGCGAATCCAGCCGGGAGGGTTCCCTCGAAAGCCCGTCGACCACAGAATTTCGAAGGGTATACGGAACTTCCAGCTGCCCGATCCGCACATCATAAGCGTCCAGTGTCTCTTTGACCGCTCCTACATAATACTCTTCGTTTTCTCCCAGGATTACATCTCCGAAAGTGATGACCGAAAGTCCATGTTTATCACTCATAAGATTTCTCCTTTTTCTGTACATTTTCTGTAAAAACCATATATTTGACCCGGCATTTCTAATCCGGTATTCTGCATTGTACTCTTCATTATTTACCGCACTCCTGCCTGATCTGCCAGCACGCGGTGCCATGGCCCTTTTCATCGAACTGAAGCACCGGTTTCTGCTGCCGGCACTGTTCGGATGCGAAGGGACATCGTTCAGCAAAACAACAGCCCTTCGGACGCATCAGAACGCTGGGCACCTCTCCACGGAGCATCTCATGTTCTCTTTCGAGTTCTACCCTCGGATCCGGGATGGGGATCGCGTTCAGCAGGGCCTTTGTGTAGGGATGGCGGGCATGCGCGTACAGTTCTTCACTGTCCGATATCTCTACGATGTTTCCAAGATACATCACAGCCACCCGATGGCTGATATGTTTCACGACGGCCAGATCATGTGCAATAAACAGGTAGGTGAGATGCATTTTTTCCTGCAGGTCTTCCAGAAGGTTGATGATCTGTGCCTGAATGGAAACATCCAGGGCAGAGATCGGTTCATCGCATATGATCACGTCCGGATCGGCAGCCAGGGCTCTTGCGATGCCTACTCTCTGCCTCTGACCGCCGGAAAATTCATGCGCCACCCTGTCCTTCAGGGATGGATCCAGGCCCACCAGACGGAGCAGTTCATCCACGCGCTGATGATATTCTTCTTTCCCCGAAACCAGATGATGGATGATAAGCGGTTCTCCCACCAGATCCTCCACATTGACTCTCGGATCGAGGGAACTGAAGGGGTCCTGAAAAATCATCTGAATATTCTTTCGGGTCGGGCGGAACTCCTTTTCCGGAACAGACAATATCTCTTTTCCGTTCAGCCAGACTTCACCCGTGGTTCCCTCGATCAGCTTCAGGATCCCTCTGGCAGCCGTTGTCTTGCCGCAGCCGGATTCTCCCACCAGGCCAAGCGTTTCTCCCCGGCGGATATGAAATGAAATACCGTCCAGAATGGTCAGGTCCCCGACTTTTCTGTTCAGCAGACCTTTCCGGATGGGATAAGTAACCTTCAGATCTTTTACAGAAAGAAGTACCTCTCCCAGGCCTTCTGTGGTTTTGTGGGACTCCTCTGTATCCTTGCTTTCCAGAAGGTCAAAGTCTTCTCCTTTGCGATGGCAGGCACAGTAATGGATACCCTCGATCAGATCCAGCGAGGGCTTTGACCTGCATGCATCCACCGCATAAGGACAACGGTTCGCAAACTGGCATCCCGGCTGCCTGACCCCCGGTGAAGGAGGAAGACCGTCGATGGGGATCAGCCTGTGTTCGCCGAGGTCCAGCCTCGGAACGGCTTTTATCAGCCCCCGCGTATAGGGATGATGCGGCCTTGCAAAAATATCCATGCTTCCGCCGGATTCCACAACATTTCCCGCGTACATAACATAGATCCGCTCTGCATATCTGGCTACAATACCAAGATTATGCGTGATCAGGATCAATGCTATATTATTCTTCTTTGCCAGATCGGTCAGCAGTTCCAGGATCTGCGCCTGTGTGGTCACGTCCAGAGCTGTGGTCGGTTCATCGGCAACGATGATCTTCGGATCCGATGCCATGGCGATGGCGATCATGATCCTCTGCCGCATCCCCCCGGAAAACTGATGGGGATAATCCCTGAGCCTGCTTTCCGGATCCGGAATGCCCACCTGCCGCAGAAGATCGACAGCCTTCTCTTCCGCCTCTCTTCTGCCCAGTTTCAGGTGCAGCATGGCGGATTCCGTGATCTGCAGGCCGATCTGCTTTGTCGGATTAAGAGAGGTCATAGGTTCCTGGAAGATCATGCCGATCTCGCCGCCCCTGATGGCGCGCATTGTTGCGCTTTGTGCCTTGTACTGCATCAGATTTTCTCCCGAAAGCAGCACTTTTCCGGATTCGATCGAAGCAGGAGGGACAGGCAGAAGCTGCAGCGCAGCCAGCTGGGTCACGCTTTTTCCCGACCCGCTTTCGCCTACAAAACAGACCACTTCTCCCGGTTCCACATAAAACGAAACATCTTCTACCGCGACTGATCTGCCGCTGTCCCCTGCAAATGTGACCCGCAGATCGGATACTTCATAATAATGATCCATACACAGGTCCTCCTTTACAGGCTGCCCCTGAGGCGGGGATCCAGAACATCTCTTAATCCGTCTCCAAGGACATTAAATCCGTAAACCAGCAGACACACACAGATACCCGGTGCGATCCCGTAGACCGGATTGATCAGAAGCTTTGCGCTTCCCTGACTTACCATGGCTCCCCAGGAAGCAGTCGGGGGTGTGATCCCCATACCAAGAAAGCTTAAAGAAGATTCCGCCAGGATGGTCATACCGATATTGGAAGTCAGCAGCACCAGAATGGGAGAAAAACAGTTGGGAAGGATATGTTTCAGCAGAATTCTTCCGTTGGTCGCTCCCATGACCTTCTCAGCGATCACATAATCACGGTTTTTGATGGAAAGGACCTGCCCCGCCATCATACGGGTATAAGTAGGTATGGTGGATATACCAAGAATCACCATAAGACTGAAGGTTCCTCTTCCGATCACCATACCGAGCGCAAGCGCGATCATCAGGGATGGAAGCGACATCATGACATCCACAAACCTGGAGATCACCAGATTGATGATTCCGCCGTAATAGGCGGAGATCAGCCCCAGAAGCACCCCGATGCAGGCCGAGATCATGACCGAAACCACCCCGATCATCAGAGATGTTCTTGCCCCGTAAAAAATTCTGGTCAGAACATCTCTTCCGGTCTCATCGGTGCCGAGCCAGTGTGCCCTGCCCGGCTTTGCCAGAACAGCCCGGAAGTCCCCTTTATAGGGATCGTAAGGTGTGAGGAGAGGTGCGAAAATGGCGGTGATCACAAAAAATACGACCAGGAATGCAGCAAAGATCACGATTTTCCTTTTAAACAGTTTTTTAACAAATTTTTTTACCTTGCTGTTCGTTTCGTTCTTCATAAGCACACTCACTCCACCCGGATCCGGGGATCGATGACGCCGTAGGCGATATCGACCACCAGGTTAGAAATTGTTACCACGATCGCCGTCAGCATGATACAGGCCTGGACGACCGCTACATCCTTGCTCAATATGGAATTGATCATCAGAGACCCCATACCGCCGATGGCAAAGATCTGCTCGATGGAGATGGCACCTGCGACAATGTTCCGGAATGACATGCCTGTCAATGTAACAACAGGAAGGACTGCGTTGCGGAAGGCATGCTTCCAGGTGACAGCTCTTTCCGTAAGGCCTTTTGATCTGGCGGTGCGGATATAATCCTGCCGGATCACATCCAGCATACCGGAACGCATCTGCCTCGTCGTCCCGCCGATACTTCCGACGCTCAGGGCGATCAGCGGAAGAACGGTGGTCCGGACAGATTCCGCCAGGTTTTCCGTCGGAAGAACAAACCCGTGCGTTGGAAGGATCCCCAGCTTTAGAGCAAATATATACATTCCCAGCACTGCCAGCCAGAACGCCGGCATGACCGCCCCGAAATTGGCGCAGGTGATCAGGATGGAATCCAGCAGTTTTCCCCGGTGGGTACCGCAGAGAACGCCAAGGATAATACCTATGATCGTCGATATAATGATGGACCATATCCCAAGATACATGGTCACCGGCAGTCTTGCTCCCAGCAGGGCAGCTACCGGCTGGGAATACCGATAGGAATCACCCCAGTTTCCGGTAACAAAATTCATGAGCCAGTGGAAGTAGCGAAGAACGATCGGCTGGTCCAGATGCATGGCTTCATAAGCAATGTCATACTGTTCCTGCGTGATATCTCCGCCAAGCATGGCATATACCGGGTCCCCCGGTATCATGTATGTCAAAAGATAAGCAAATATCGAGACCAGAAGCAGGACCACGACCGCCTGTCCGATTCTCTTGAACATATATCTTCCCATTTTGCCCTCTTGTTTGTCTCTGTCTTTTTCAAAATTTCCCCGGTGCTCTGGCACATGAGAACCTGAGACAGCCGGGGAAACCTGGAACTATAAACTATTTTGGAATAAAAATCTGAATTTTCATTCAAGTCCTTCTGGCGGCGGATCTGATCTCCGCTGCATAAGACTTATTCTGTAAAGCGCTTCTGTTCAGAAATACACGCTGCTCTTATCCGATCCAGCATGCATTCGGTGTCCAGACAACAAGATGGGTCTGGCAGAAGCCGTCGTCATGTACATTGTCTTTCTTGTAATATACAGCCTTGGAGATGCCAAGAGGAGCGATCATGCAGTAATCATCGATGATCATCTTGGAAGCCGCCTGGCAGAGTTCGGCTCTCTCTTCCTGGGTCGTGGCACTTCTCGCTTTGGCAATGGTATCTACCAGATCATCCGGATGCAGGAAACCATTGACATAGCGGACACCTTCATCTGTGAAGGATCTGCCGTATATGGAAGCCGTCTCGAGGTCTGCACGGCCGGCGGAAAGAATGGTTCCTGCCCAGTTGCCGTTAATGCCCGCTATCTCATCCTGTTTTGCCTGATCGATGTTCTCGATAGTCATGTTGATGCCTGCTTCCGCCAGATACTG
>CACZPF010000069.1 GCA_902782975.1 uncultured Lachnospiraceae bacterium | reverse complement strand
TTTGACGAGCTAAGAAGTTCTAAGGCATCTGCAGATGTTTGAAGATTCATACCATTCAATCTCACCAGAAAGTTTCGCAATTACCTGATACTTATGTCCATTCATTCTTTATCCTCCGGTCCCACCTTCAGCCAGAGAGCAGGGCGGACTCCGTAGGACAGTTCCACATATGCACCAGCTGTATAAAGAACACCTGCTGTATCCACAAACTGGGCCGTATATTCATAGGCACCCGGGCTTCTGACCCACCATTCCGTCATCCCTTCCTCATTTGTCATTGCCCCCATGGCAGCCGCATAGTCTGTAGCAGATGCTTTGCCCAGAGATGCCTGTTCCATCTCATCCGACATATAGATGCCGATTTCTGTTTCATTCAGAAGGTACACCCGGTCCTTTGTCGCTTTTCCGCCTTCTGTTCCCACGACCGGGTGGTCAGGATTCTGGTTTTCCATCACCATCACAAGATGCTTCTCCTCGTCGGTAAAAGCAAGATCATAAAAATCCTCATTCAGCCATTTACGCATCACACTGGTTTCCCAGGTTACCGGTTCAAAAGACACATCATTATACATTCTGTAATCAAGGCAGAAAAGGCTCAGCAGAAGAACCTCGTCATCGATTCTGTCCAGTACCAGCCATTCGACCGGCTCTGCCCCGTCTGAAGCATTATTGTTCTGTTCATAGACTCCAAAGAACACCGTATCCCCCCTGTTACTTGTACGATAGGGAAGCGCCGGGTCAGTTCTGACCATCTCGGCCATTTTTTCCTCCGAGTCTCTGTAGCCCTTAAGCTCCTTAAAGCATTTATAGGCTTTATCCAGGCTGCCTGTCTCCATAAGCTGCCATGCTTTTTTATAGGAACCTGCCTTCTTTAATTCAAGGAAACCCAGCCATATCCCGGCAATAAGAACCAGAAGCAATGCAATGCATACGGTGATCTTTTTCTTTCCCGCCATCTTCATAAATTTCACGTCCTTCCTTCCGGGATCTGCTTCAGTGCTTTAAGGCACGGACGATCCCCCGGACAGCAAGGGCCGCTGTAATGACAGCCATTATCCTTACAAAGGGCTGCATGATGGTATAACAGCGCATCGTGTGCATCATGCACATAGGTATGATAGTCCCGGGGATAAAAAAAGCGATGCAGGATGTACCAGCCGCCAGAATATTCAGAATTATTCTGATGATCCTGTGATTTACAAAGGCAGAAAGTAAAAAGAGGACCGCAATGACAGCGCCGCACACCGCTGCCGCATTCTGCGCATCATGACAATGCATAAAAGTTCCGTCATCCTTCATCTGGCAGGCAGAAAACACCGTCAGAACCCCAGCCGTAAAAAGGACCCCCGCCGCAGCCGGGATCAATGACAGCGGCGATATAGTATGATTCTTAAGCTTCATGTGATTCTTCATAACCTTCCTTCTCTTCAAATATTCATCCTGTTCTAATTAGTCGCTTCTAATTAAACCATTCTAATTAGTTGCTGCTAATTAGTCAATACCAACTTTCAGAGACAGGGGACGGCTCTATCACTCAAAAGGCGTATGAAAAATGGTATTCCATTTTTCATACGCCTTTTTTAAGTTCTGAAGCTCTTTTATTTCTCCGGCTGTTTTTCTTTTCCCATCAGAAACAGCATAATGACCAGGACTGCCGGAAATATGAGTCCTGCTCTCATCCCTGCGCTGATACTGTCTCCGGATGCCTGTGCAACACGTCCGACAATGGCAGGCCCCAGACTTCCGCCCATGTCCCCGGCCATGGCCAGCAGGGCAAACATGGCTGTACCGCCCAACGGGAATCTTTTCGATGACAGGCTGAGTGTCCCCGGCCACATAATACCGACAGAAAACCCGCACAGGATACATCCGGCCAGCCCTGCCGCAGGGCTCGGAGAAAAAGAAACGATCAGGTAGCAGATCATACATAAAATACCGGACCCTGTCATGAATTTTCTAAGGTCCATTTTATCCCCGTACTTTCCGTAAATGACACGGCAGATCCCCATCGTTACCGCGAACATGCAGGGACCTGCCAGATCCCCGACCGCCTTGGAAAGACCAAGTGCCGCCTCGGCATAGGCAGAAGCCCACTGCGCCATGGCAAGCTCTGATGCCCCGGAGCAGATCATAAGACAGACAGCGATCCAGAACACAGGTGATCTGCCAAGTTTTCTTATCCCCATACCCTGTCCTTCACTTACGATGGGAACGATCGGGCAGGTTGCAAAATTATAAATATTAACAGCAGGTATAACCGCCCAGAGTACAGCCAGCCATTTCCAGCTGTTCATTCCGAAGATGGAGAGGAACAATGTGGAGATCAGGATCGTCCCTACAGATCCCCAGCAATAGAAAGAATGAAGAAGACTCATGGTCGCTTCTTTATTTTCAAAAGGACAGGCTTCTACAATAGGGCTGCACAGAACTTCGATCAGCCCGCTTCCTACTGCATAGATCACTACGCTGATCAGGATACCAGCAAAAGCATCCGGCATCAGTCCCGGCAGAAAAGCAAGTCCGATCAGTCCGGCTGCAGAACAGATTTCCGAAGTCACAATACAGACCCTGTATCCTATCCTGTCCACAAACTTTGCACAGAACAGGTCGACAAGCAGCTGTGTAAAAAAGAAACAGGTAGAGATCAGTGCAATATTCCCAAGTGAGATCCCATAATCCTTATGAAATTTCAGAAATAACAGCGGCGCGAAATTCGCTGCGATCGCCTGTGTAACAAACCCAAGATAACAGGCCGTCTTTGTCTTCTGGTAGTCCGGCATACCTACTCCTCCTCATCTCATCGATCAGCACTTTTTACATCACCTTAAGGGTGTCTAAAGAATTATATAACATCCCCATTTAAAATTCATTTGTCGAAATTTCCAAATTTGCCCTGTCATATATGCGATTCATGGCAGAAACGCCGGAATTGGTATTTTTTCCGGTTTCAGGCGTATAGCAGGTTACATGTATTATGAAAAAGTACATTAAATTGATAATTTTCTCTTCCAAATTGTACATAATTCATATATAATAGGTTAAAATAAATACAGAAGAATGGAGGTATAGTGGTGGATAAAACAAAATCAACCAATAAGATCTACTATCTGTACAGGATACTGGCATTGTTTATATTCTTACTTCTATTTTTCCCGGCAGTCAACCCTGCCAGGATCAGCAGCCTGATCAGTAAGAGCACCTCTCTTCTTACGACGGGTCTTTCCTACAGCAGACTGGTTGAAAATATGGGCCGCCCGCTCAAAAAACTCTGGGTCCTTCCCTCAACCATGCAGCTTCTCAGATATTCCGCTGTCGGTATCGACATTGGTATCTGCCTTGCCGCTGCAGGCGCCTGCCTTTCTCCCGGCAACCGCAGATGTAAAAAGCTGGGCGGGTTTTTAAGCCTGGCCGGCGGAATCCTTTCCCTCATCGGCATGATCGGTATCCGTACATCCTATGTCCAGATCAGCGCAACGGAAAAACCGGATAAGATCAATCCGGTCCTGCCCGGTTCCTATGTCCCCATCCTGATCATGTTTGCCCTGATGATCCTGCTTTCCCTGTTCCTGATCCTGACGGCAGGAAAAGCCGAAAAGGGTGAGCCGTTCTTTATGGAAGAAAAGTACCGTCTGTTTTTGCTTCTCCTTCCGTTTCTTCTGCTTACGCTGGTTTTCTCCTATCTTCCCCTGTGGGGGCTCAGATATGCCTTCTTTGATTACAAAGCCGGCGACACCCTGTCCATGGATAATTTTGTGGGCTTTAAATGGTTTACCATGCTGATCCGTAATGCACAGACCAGGAAAGATATTCTGCGCGTTCTGAAAAATACCCTGGCCATGTCCGGCCTTGGCCTTCTGACCTCCTGGTGTCCTATGGCTTTTGCCATCTTTCTTTCCGAGATCAAGAATGCCCGTTTCCGCCGTATCGTACAGACATTTACCACCATACCGAACTTTATCAGCTGGGTTCTGGTATTTGCCATTGCCTTCTGTATTTTCTCAACAGATGGCTTTATCAGCAGCATGATGATCAATGCAGGCATCTGGGAACAGGGGAAGAACTTCCTGATGGACGGCTCCCATACCTGGCTCAAGATGCTTTTGTGGGGTATGTGGAAAGGACTTGGCTGGAGTGCCATCATTTACATTGCCGGTATTTCCGGTATCGACCAGACACTCTACGAGGCGGCCACCGTGGACGGTGCAGGACGCTTCCAGCGTATGTGGCATATTACGGTCCCGGGGCTTATGCCTACTTTCTATGTTCTGTTCCTGATGGCTGTTGCCGGTGCTCTTAACAACGGACTGGACCAGTACCTCGTATTTGAAAATACTTCCAATACCTCCGCGATCCAGGTTCTTGACCTTTATGTTTACAAAATGGGTATCGTCAACGGGTCGATTCCATTCTCCACCGCGGTAGGCATGCTCAAATCCGTAGTCAGCGTCATTCTTCTGTTCTTTGCCAACGGTGTCTCCAAAAAGCTCCGCGGCGAAACGATCATTTAAGAAAGGGGGCGGAATATCATGGCAAAAACAAAACAGGAAAAGCTGGAAGCAAAACTCGAAAGAGAATACTACAGAAAACATCGTTCACAGATCAAAAAGACACCGGCAGACCGTGTCTTTGACGTGATCAACTATACCATGTTCGGCTGCTTTACTTTGATCTGTATCTTCCCGTTTTATTACCTTTTTATCAATACCATTTCAGACAACAAGCTGGTCCAGAAAGGATTGATCAGCTTTTTCCCGCGGGGGATCAATTTTGATAATTATATCCGAATTCTGCAGGTCAATGACCTGTTCCGTTCCATCGGCGTGACCTTTGCCCGGACGTTCCTGGGAACGGCGATGATGGTAGGTGCCTCCGCTCTGGTCGGATATCTTGTCACCCGGCAGGAAATGTGGGGACGTTCGATCTGGTACCGGTTCATCGTCGTCACGATGTATTTTAATGCAGGAATCATTCCCTGGTTTTTAAATATGTCCATGCTGGGCCTCACCAACAATTTCCTGGCCTATGTCATCCCTGGGATCGTGGCGCCCTATAACATCATCCTGGTCAAAACATATATAGAATCATCGATCCCCATGGAACTGCAGGAAACGGCCAAGCTGGACGGGGCCACTTCTCTCCAGATCTTCTTCAAGGTGATCTGGCCTCTGTCCAAACCGATCCTCGCAACCATCGCCATCTTTGGCGCCGTAGGTCAGTGGAACTCCTTCCAGGATTCTCTGATCCTCATGCAGTCGGCCCCTGAGCTGTATACACTGCAGCACAGACTGTATATCTATCTGAATGCTTCCAGCAACCTGTCGGCACTGATGTCTGCAGGCAGCACCTCAGGCATCAGCCAGAGCGTTCTGGATTCGGCCCTGAACGGCAAGGTTATCAAATATACCATCTCCATGGTTACGATCATCCCTATTCTGTGTGTATATCCCTTTATGCAGCGGTATTTTGAAAAGGGCATCATGCTGGGTGCAGTAAAAGGCTGAAATTTCTCATGATCAAATGAATGATAATTAACGCCCCGGATATGGAAGGCGGCGTAGTTATAACCCATCATCTAAAGGAGGTAACAAAATGAAAAGAAAAACCTTATCTTTGCTTCTGTGTGGAACCATGATCCTCAATCTCGCAGCAGCAGCCACCGTATTTGCGGAAGAAGAAGCCGATTATTCCGATGTGATCCCGGAGGAGACCGTTACACTGGATGTATATGACCAGCTTGCCAACTACTCCGGCGAGCAGACCGGATGGTTCGGACAGATCATGCTGGACAAATTTAATGTAAAGCTGAACATCATTCCGGAATCCGACGGCACCTATGACACCCGTATGGAGTCCGGCAGTCTTGGCGACATTGTTATCTGGGGAAATGACTCCGATCAGTATCTGCAGGCTGTGGACAAAGGCATGCTCTTTGACTGGGAAGAAGATGATATTCTGACAGACTATGGTCCCTACATTGCAGAGCATATGGAAAAAGCGATCGAAAAGAACCGCAATCTCTCCGGCGGTACCGTATACGGCTTCGGTTTTGATGTGGCAACCTCCGCAGAAGATCCCCAGTCCATGATGTATACCTGGGACCTGAGATTTGACCTTTATCAGCAGATCGGATCTCCCGAGATCAAAAATTATGATGACCTTGTAGAGGTCCTGAAGCAGATGAAAGAAGTCTGCCCGACCGATGACAACGGCAATCCCACCTATGGTGTATCCCTGTTTAATGACTGGGATGGAAATATGGTCATGTATGTAAAATCCACCGCTTCCGCCTACACCGGCGGCGATGAATTCGGCTTTGGCCTCTACGATCCTTCCACCCAGACCTTCACCGGGTGCCTTACAGAAGACGGACCCTACTATCAGGCTCTGAAGTTCTATAACACCCTTTACAGAGAAGGCCTGCTTGATCCGGATTCACAGACCCAGGGCTATTCCGGCATGAACGAAGACTACTTAAATGGTACAGCCTTCCTCAACGTATTCAACTTTATGGGATCTGCTCTTTATAATACACCGGATCACCTGGCTGCCGGCAAGATGATGTGTCCCGTAGCTCCGGCTGAGGCAACACCGATCCGCTATGGCCTGAATGTCTATGGCGGAAACAGGATCTGGTCCATCGGCGCCAACACAGAATATCCTGAACTCTGCATGGCTATTTTTAACTGGCTTGCCACTCCGGAAGGAAGAATGACCGCAGAATACGGACCCAAGGATCTCTGCTGGTATTATGATGAAGAAGGATACACCCATTTCACAGATCTCGGCCTTGCTGTCAAGACCGACATCAACACCCCCATGGGCGACCCCTACAGCGGAACCTATGATGACGGCTCCTTCAAGATGAACAACACCACCTGGTCTCTGGACGCAAAGAATCCGGATTCAAACAACGAAACTTACAACTACCGCAACTGGGCAAGCTATTCCAGCGAAGCAGGCTCCGAGATCGAACAGGCCTGGAGAGACTGGGCCGGTGCGGATACGCCGGACCTTTACTTTGACAAGATCGGCCAGTTTGTTCTTTCTCCGGGAACCACTTATTCCGAAGGTGTAAGAGATACCGAACTGGATGCCAAGTGGAGCCAGGTTGCCGAATGTATCAAGACCAATACATGGAAAGCAATCTATGCGGAAACAGAAGAAGACTTTGAAGCGATCTTTGCCGACATGACATCTCAGGCTAACGAATATGGTTATGCCGAGTGCGTCGAGTGGTGTGAATCCGAAGCCGCTATCCGCGCTGCCGCAGAAGACGCTGCCATGGCAGATGAATAAAAAGCAGTCAGCGGCAGGATTCTCTGCCCGGCATTCAATACCTGTTATCAGTCATTTGTCAACGAATATCTTTTTAAATATTACAAAAAGGGAGACGCCCT
>CACZPF010000068.1 GCA_902782975.1 uncultured Lachnospiraceae bacterium | reverse complement strand
TCTGCTGCTTTCGCTTCCTCTTCCACAGTCTCAGGCTCTTCTGCTGCTTCCGCTTCCTCTTCCACAGCCTCCGGCTCTTCTGCTGCTTCCGCTTCCTCTTCCACAGCTTCCGGCTCTTCTGCTGTTTCCGCTGCTTCTTCCACAGCCTCCGGCTCTTCTGCTGCTTCCGCTGCTTCTTCCACAGCCTCCGGCTCTTCTGCTGTTTCCGCCGCTTCTTCCACAGCCGCCGGCTCTTCTGCTGCCTCCGCCATTTCTGCAGGCGCAGCCTGATCCTGAACGACAGGCACAGTGCTTTCTGCAGCACTTTCTACAACTGACGTTTCTTCTGCCTGTACCTCGGCTCCTGTGCTTTCTTCCACCTGTGCTTCAACAGCTTCCTCTGCATAAGCAGAAACACTGCCTGGCAGATAACCCGTAAAAGAGTTCAGCACCATCGCTGAAGAAAGAACAAAAGCGTTCAGCCTTTTAACAAGCCTTCTTTGTTTTCCGTCCATAAACTCCTCCTTATTTCATATTTCTATTTCCACAGGTATCCTTCAGTTTCCATGTCCACTGAAATCTCACCTGATAACAATGAGGCATAAATAAGGACAGTATCCTTATTTTATCTATCATAGTTTACTCGGTCCAACAAATGTCCAACAAATCTGGTCTTTCAGGAGAAAAAAATGTCCAAAAATATTACTAAAAAACTGACTAAAAAGACAAAGAAAAATGACTGAAAAGTCATCATAGACCGGTCTGAAAAACCAGACATACAGTTAAGGAAAAACAGCCGAAATCCGGATAAAAAGCATAAAAAAGGCGGGCAGCTTCCTGCCCGTCTGATTCAGCAGAAATTCTGTCTGCCGCAAAAACATTATTTAACACTTTATCTGCTATTCGTGTGTACCTATATTCGACTGCAGCAGTTCTTCCAGTTCGTGAAAAGTCGAAATCGTATTGGATGCCCGTCTCATGGCTGCACTGTGCGGCATGCCGGCTGTATACCAGGCTACATGCTTACGCATTTCCCGGATACCGGCTTCCTCGCCCCGAAGTTCCATCTGCATACGTGCATGGCGAAGGATCATCCGAAATACTTCTTCCTTATCAGGCTTCGGAAGATCCGTCCCGGTACGCAGATAATGGTTAATTTCTCTGAATATCCACGGATCACCCCTCACAGCTCTTCCGATCATAACAGCATCACAGCCGGTTTCCTCCATCATGGCCCTGGCACTTCTGCCGGAAGTAACATCTCCGTTGCCAATAACCGGTATTTTGACCGCTTTTCTGATCTGCCCGATCACCTGCCAGTCCGCCTTTCCGGAATAATACTGGCCCCGGGTTCTTCCATGTACAGCCAGTGCTGCTGCTCCGGCCGCCTCGATCCTTCCTGCGATCTCTACCGGATCCACATCGAATCCTTCAAATCCGATCCTCATTTTAGCCGTTACCGGCTTATTTGTCTTTTTAATAACACTTTCCATGATCTTCGAGATCAGGGCCGGATTTTTCAGAAGGGCGCTCCCTTCTCCATTATTGACTACTTTTGGAACCGGACACCCCATATTTACATCCAGAATATCAAAAGGCCGCTCCTCGATCATAGCTGCCACTTCTCCCATCAGATCCGGATCATTTCCGAAAATCTGCAGGGAGACCGGATGCTCTTCCGGATCCGTCTCCATCAGCAGTACCGTATTTTTATTGTGAAAAGAAACAGCCTTCGCACTTACCATTTCCATGCATATCAGGCCGGCTCCCTGCTCCTTGCAGAGACGCCGAAAGGGCAGGTCCGTCACGCCGGCCATAGGTGCCAGCACCAATCGGTTCGGGATCTCAACATTTCCAATCCGGAACCCCGATGCCGGATCTGAGCATACCTGGTCCGCACATGACCTTTCTTCCGGTTCTCTACTCTGCTGTCTCTTCATTTCCTGACCCATCGCCGCCTTCCTCCAGGTCTTCTCCTAGAAAGAATATTTTGAAATACGTTTCCAGTGCCTCCAGAAGCTCCCTTTTTTCAACCCGCAGCTTTTTGATCCGCAGCACACTGCCGATCTCATCATACCGGGCATCTGCTTCCATGGCCTCTGTTCTGAACTCCAGATTCCCGTCCTCATCAAATTCAAGGGTCAGGATCCCGCCTATCTCTTCCGTATAGAGAACACACATTGCCTGCAGTTCCTGCTTTACCGCCTCAGGCAGTGTGTCAAAATCCGGGTTAAAATAATACTTTTGTTTATAAGCACTGGCTCCACACAGTGGGACCTTATCCTGATAGATCTTCGACATCTCCATCTCCATTCTGCCGGCAATAGACGGCTTATTCTGTAATTATAGAAAACGACAAGTCTTTTCTGTCCTTGACTATAACTCTTCTGCCTGATTTATCCCTTCTCTGCGGCAGGTCTTCCGGCTGCTGACGGTCAGGCACTGACACCCAGTATATATGACAAATCACAGATGTGCAACCTTCTCCGGAATTTTCTGAACGTACCTGGTGAGCACACCTTTCATAAAAACACAGAATTCACCAGCGCTTCCTCAAGATCCAATTTTTCAGCTTGCATTTTCAAAGTGAAATGCGTATTCTGTTTACTATACTATACAGGACCGGACGTAAAGAAGGGACAACCTTCCCACAGCCCGATCACTAATCAAAACGGAGGTACCTTTTATGAAGGTATGGGATCTGCACTGTGATACATTATCAGAACTTCGATATGCAGAAAACGATGGCTGTCCGCTTTCTTTTCAGAAAAACGGACTTCAGATCGATCTCGAAAAATTAAAAAAAGGAGATTATCTTCTTCAGTGTTTCGCCTGTTATGTAAATCTCGGAAGAGACCGGCAGAACCCGTTAAAAGCCTGCATGGAAATGATCGACATTTTTTACCGTCTCCTGGAGGAATATCCGCAGGACCTGGTCCAGATCAAAACGCCTGCCGACATCAAAGCCCTTCCTGCGGATGGACGCATCGGCGCGATGCTGACGATCGAAGAAGGGGGGGTATGTCTTGACGATGACCGGATCCTCAGGGATCTTTACCGGCTGGGTGTCCGGATGATGACTCTTACCTGGAATTTTGAGAACGGCCTGGCAAGCCCTAATTCCGTCCCGGGAGATGCCGCCACCGTCTGGCCGTGTGAAGCGGTTATAGATAAAGGCTTAACAAAAAGAGGGCGGGAATTTGTCGAAATGATGGAAGACATTCATATGATTCTTGATGTGTCCCATTTGTCGGACAAAGGATTCTGGGATGTGGCAGAATGCACCCGCCGGCCATTTGCCGCCAGCCATTCAGATGCACGATCTGTCTGCGGCCATGTCCGTAACCTGACAGACGAAATGATCCGCATCATGGGAGAAAAAGGAGGGCTCATCGGTCTGAACTACTGTGCATCCTTCCTGGATCCCTGCATGGATAGAAACCGCGTAAAATCAAGGGTATCCGATATGGCCAGGCATGCTCTGCATCTGATGAACATCGGCGGAGAAGATATTCTCGGCCTCGG
The DNA here is from genome assembly GCA_902782975.1 of uncultured Lachnospiraceae bacterium. Taxonomy (GTDB): domain Bacteria; phylum Bacillota; class Clostridia; order Lachnospirales; family Lachnospiraceae; genus Blautia_A. Next base: position 10,614 of record CACZPF010000068.1, on the reverse strand, counting down.
CAGTGATTTTGACGGCATAGAAGGAGACCTTGAGATCAAAAACGCAGCAGATCTGCCGCTTCTTGCCGAAGGACTCGTACAGGGCGGCCTTACACCCCGCCAGGTCGAAAAAATCTTCTATAAAAATGCCATGCGTTTCTTTGAAGAAAACTTATAGAGCAGACACGAAAAGCAGCTACTATTCACAGCCATTCAAGTCCCATATATGGGACTCTTCTACCCCTTTTTCTTCGAAACCTCCTGTGGCGTGCATCCGGCGCAGCCACAGGAAGTTTCCGGCCGCCGGATCTATACGTAACTGTACAGTCCCCTTACAGACACTTCCCCGGAACGCACTTCTCTTATCGTCCCATCCTTCTTCTGAACCAGAAGTTCCCCTGTAGTGCTGATGCCAAGACATCTGCCTTCCCAGGGTGTATTTTCCAGGACGCGCACTTCCTCGCCTCGATTAGCAAGAAGTCTTTCATACTCCTCTTTTAGTAAACGGAGATCCTGGGTCTTTTCAAATCTTTCATAATTTTTTTCAAAGGCTTCCATCACCAGTCCGATCACCAGATTCCTGTCAAATTCAGTCCTCTTGAAAGAAGCACGGGATGCCGAAGGATCTGATGCAGAGGCTGCCGCTGAATCTGATAAAGAGGTCTCTGCAGGATCCATTGCTGCAGCCCCGGAAGCAGCCGCTTCCAGCATCAGGGACGTCGCCTTTTCCTTCAGCTCCTCAGGGAACTCTGCCAGATTCACATTGATGCCGATTCCGATCTCGACATAATCGATCTTCTGGTTCTGTTCCGGACATATTCTCATCTCTGTCAGGATCCCGCAGATCTTCTTTTTCGAGAGGACTACATCATTCGGCCATTTAATCGATGCCGGAAATCCCATTTTCTGTACTGCCTGTGCTGCCGAAAGTCCCATCACAAGAGTCAGCATGGACGCCCTGTCCGGCGCAAGATCCGGCCTCAGCAGGATCGTCATCATCACGGAAGTTCCCGGCGGAACGATCCATTTCCGTTCAAACCTGCCGCGCCCGCTGTCCTGATAATCTGCTACAGCCAACGTTCCGTGCGAAGCTCCTTCTTTCGCCAGATCCCTGATCATGCGATTGGTTGAATCTGTTTCCAATACAAAATGGACGGTTCTGCCCGCCCATTTTGTATGGACCGCATGTTCGATTGATTCTCTATCATATCGATCCATAATATTCCTTTTCAAATCTGTCTTCTATTATCTTTCCGGTCGGACCTGTCATCTATTATCTTTCCGGCCACACCTGTTTTCTGTTATCTTTCCAGCTCAAGACCCAGCGTTGCGGCCATTACCGCTTTAATGGTATGCATACGGTTTTCTGCTTCATCAAACACTTTTGACTGGGAGGATTCAAATACTTCGTCCGTCACTTCCATATCCGAAAGTCCGAACCGCTCACCCATCTCTTTGCCGATCTTTGTCTTCAGATCATGGAAGGCGGGCAGACAATGCAGGAAAATGGCTTTTTCTCCGGCATTTTTCATAACGGCGGATGTCACCTTATACGGCGTCAGATCGCGGATGCGTTCCTCCCATACCTCGTCCGGTTCTCCCATGGAAACCCACACATCTGTATAGATCACATCTGCCCCTTTCGTCCCTTCCATCACATTCTCCGTAAGTGTGATCGTTCCGCCGGAAGCCGTGGCATACTGTTCGCATTCCTTCACAAGATCTTCATCCGGAAAATATTTACGGCTGGTGCAGGCAACAAAATCAAGGCCCAGTTTCGCACAGACTACCATCAGAGAATTCCCCATATTGTAACGGGCATCTCCCATATAAACAAGACGGATTCCGTTAAGCCTTCCAAAATGTTCGCGAATGGTCAGCATATCTGCCAGCATCTGCGTCGGATGATATTCATTTGTCAGGCCGTTCCACACAGGAACGCCGGCGTACTTTGCCAGTTCCTCCACGATTTCCTGACCGTAGCCGCGGTACTCGATCCCGTCGTACATTCTTCCAAGAACCCTGGCTGTATCCGCAATGCTTTCCTTTTTGCCGATCTGAGAACCCACCGGATCAAGATAGGTGCTTCCCATGCCCAGGTCATGAGCTGCCACTTCAAAAGAGCAGCGGGTCCGGGTGCTGGTCTTCTCGAAAATCAGGGCAACATTTCTGCCGCGAAAATATTCATGCGGCTCGCCGGCCTTCTTCTTTGCCTTCAGATCTGCTGCGAGATCCAGGAAATACCGGATCTCTTCAGGGGTAAAGTCTTTAAGTGTCAGGAAATTCCGCCCTTTTAAGTTCATAACTGTTTCTTCTCCTCCAAATATTTAAGTCTTTGATAAACAAGGCCTTTAACGCCCGAAAATCGAATAGGAGAGATTTGCACTCTCCTATCCGACCTCATATTTTTATAAAACGATCCTTTTGTTTTATAACGATTCTTTTGTTTACTGATTCTGCCCTTTTCCTTCTTCTTTTCCGCCTTCTTCAACGATGCCCTTTAAGGAGGCTGCCAGTCCGGCGATTCCCTGAATATCGGAAGGGATAATGATCTTTGTGGAACGTCCGTCCGCCGCCTTCGCAAAAGCTTCCAGGCTCTTGATGGTAAGCACTGCCTGATCGGCACCTGCTTCCTTGATCATACGGATTCCTTCGGCAGTTGCATTCTGCACTTTAAGAACGGCAGCTGCCTGGCCTTCGGCTTCCTTGATCATCTTTTCTTTCTGCGCCTCTGCTCTCAGAATTGCAGCCTGTTTTTCTGCTTCAGCATCCAGAATCGCGGATTCCTTTTTACCTTCTGCCACAAGAATGGTGGAACGTTTCTGGCCTTCGGCGATCAGGATGGCTTCACGACGTTCACGCTCTGCCTTCATCTGCTTCTCCATGGCATCCTGAATAGCAGCCGGCGGGATAATGTTCTTAAGTTCCACACGGTTTACCTTGATGCCCCACGGGTCCGTTGCCACATCAAGAGAAGCACGCATCTTCGTGTTGATCACTTCACGGGATGTCAGAGTCTCGTCAAGCTCCATATCACCGATGATGTTACGAAGTGTAGTCGCCGACAGATTCTCGATCGCCATGATGGGATTTTCAACACCATAGGCATAAAGCTTCGGGTCTGTAATCTGGAAAAAGATAACCGTGTCGATCTGCATGGTTACGTTATCCTTTGTGATTACGGGCTGCGGCGGAAAGTCCACCACCTGCTCCTTTAAGTTTACACGGCGCGCAACTCTTTCAATAAAAGGAACTTTAAAATGAATACCGGTGCCCCATGTTGCCTTATAAGCGCCCAGCCGTTCCAGAACCATCGCATACGCCTGCGGAACGACCTTCACACAGGATGCCAGGATCAACGCGGCAATAACAACAAGAACAATAATAAAAATCACACCTGCACTAAGAGCTCTCATGTCAATCCTCCCTCAAAATTAAATAAAACATGAACCTAAAACAATAATTGAAAACATTGATTGGAAACATTGATTAAAACATTGATTGAAACGATCAGGTCCCGTCTCCCTTTACGATCAGCTTTACGCCCTGTACCTTTTCGATGGTAACGACTGCGCCTTCCTTAATGGGCGGGTTTCCATCTTCCGTTCTGGCTGTCCAGTCGATATCATTGATCCGGACTTTTCCGGACTGGGCAAGATTGTCGATCGTTTCTGTCACCACCGCTTTCTTCCCGATCAGGCTGTCTACGTTGGTGTTTGTCTTGTCCACGGCAAGCGCCTTTTTGGCAAGCGGCCTGGTAAAAACAAGCAGCACGATGGAAACCACCAGAAATACTACAAACTGGGGAATCAGGCCGATCCCTGCAATAGCCAGGATCGCCGCGATCAATGCTCCTCCTGCAAACCAGATCGTGGTAAGAGCTGCCGTCAGGCCTTCCAGAATCAGAAGCAGTACCAGAACCACAAGCCAGAAAATCATCATGTTCAAGGAATCATCCCCTTTCCGCCCTGCGGGCTTTCTATTTGTAATTATCTTACCGTATTCCGGAAATTAATAAACAGATAGTTTTCTGAAATAAGCCAGGATAATTCATCCTTTTCAGCACGATAACCGGCATCTGAATACAGATACGTCTGCTCCTTAAAGAATATATCTTCGCTGGCGCGCTGCTTCATACATAAGTATACCGGCTGCCATGGCTGCGTTTAAAGATTCCACCCTGCCGGCCATGGGAATACGGATCCGCACATCGGCACAGGCTGATGCTTCCTTCGTAAGACCCTTTCCTTCATTACCGATCAGAAAAGCTGTTCCCCTGCTGTAATTTTCCCTGTCATACGTATTTTTCCCGGAAAGGTCCGCTGCAAACAGACGGATCTCCTCCTGTTCCAGAACTTTTTTAATTTCCGGAACATTCTCCATGTAGATCCAGGGAATACGGTAGATCGACCCCATCGTCGAACGGATCACCTTTGGATTGGTCACATCCACACAGGTCTTTGTCAGGATGACACCGGCGATCCCCGCTCCCTCTCCGGTTCGCAGGATCGTCCCGGCATTGCCCGGATCCTGAATGTCTTCCAGAACGACCAGAAGCGGCATCTTTCCGGAGAACTGCCCCGACTTCACATCTGTTATTGTATCTGCCTTCGCTGCGGCTTTCTGATCTGACTTCACATCTGTCTGCCTTGCCGTTTTTCTTTTTCCCAGAACATCCTCCAGTGTCCATTCCGGGATCTTCAGGATCGCCAGAACACCCTGCGGAGTCTGGGTATCGCTTATTTTCCGGAAAACCGGATCAGAAACGATCTGAAGCGGCAGTTTTTCTCTGCGGATGCGGTCCATGACCATCTCATCCTCTGTCATGGCTTCCGATACAAACACCTGGCGCACCCATGTATCCGGTGCTTCCAGAAACATCTTTTTTCCTTCTGCAACAAAAAGCCCGGTGGCTTTTCGCTCCCTGGCTTTCTGATTCAGCTGTATGACAAGTTTGACCTGACTGTTGGATATACTTGTAATCATACTTTCCTCTGCATGACGCGTCTTCTGCGCCATCCTGTTCGTAACAGCTCAGGCTTTTTTGGACCTGGCATGTTTTTTATCCTGCTCGTTTTTGGAATAATTATGGGACAGTGACTGGCAGACTTCCCACTGATAATCCGAAACACTCTTCTTCATGGCAAGAGCTTCGTTAATATCAAAGTCTGTAAACTCGCCGTGGTTATACCCCACTACCCGGCAGGATTTGCCCGCCACAAGCAGATCCACAGCCATCGCTCCCAGAATAGAAGCATATACCCTGTCCTTACATGTCGGGCTGCCGCCGCGCTGCATGTGGCCGAGGATCGTAGCTCTGGTCTCAATACCTGTAGCCGCCTCAATACGCTTTGCCATTGCTTCGGAATGGCCGATTCCCTCCGCATTAATAATGATATGATGCTTTTTGCCCTTCTTCCGGCTGTCGATGATATTATTGATCAGCTTCTGCTCATCATAATCATACTTTTCCGGGATCAGAACATCCTCGGCCCCGTTGGCAATACCGCACCACAGAGCCAGATAACCTGCCCCGCGGCCCATTACTTCGATAATACTGCATCTCTCATGAGAAGTAGAGGTATCACGGACTTTATCGATCGCTTCCATAGCCGTATTGACAGCGGTATCGAATCCGATCGTATACTCCGTACAGGCAATATCCAGGTCGATCGTAGCCGGTACACCGATGGTATTGATCCCGAGATTCGCCAGCTTCTGCGCTCCCGCAAACGAACCGTCGCCGCCAATAACCACCAGACCGTCGATTCCATACTTGAGGCATACATCCATGCCGCGTTTCTGCCCTTCTTCCGTGCGGAATTCCGAACAGCGGGCAGTGTAAAGAACAGTTCCGCCGCGCTCGATGGTGTCGGAAACATCCTTTGCTGTCATATCGATGATTTCTTCATTTAAAAGGCCAAGATAGCCCTTGTAGATTCCCTTGACATTCAGACCGCTCGACAAGCCTCTTCTGACAACTGCACGGATAGCGGCATTCATTCCGGGGGCATCTCCCCCGCTTGTAAGGACGCCGATTGTTTTGATCACTTTTTCAGCCATGGCCAGTTCCTCCGGTGATTTCTTTTGATTAAGTGTAAAGCATTTTGGCGTGTTTTTCAAGTGGTTTAGAAAAAACCCTGCCAAAGGTTTGTTACCGATCGCAGAACAGCTTTGATCACTAAATCAACATCAGGCAGACCTCCCGGCCTGCCTGATAAAAGTTCATATAAAATTGGTTATCGGGCAGCTGGCATGCTGTCAGGATGACCGCCCGGTCCTTCGTGTTCTCCGGTCGCGGTCCGCCTCTGTTTTTCGCCTGTCTGCTGCCTTTGCATAGCGGGATGCCCTGGTTTTCTCCGCAGTTTCTCTGGCCGCCTGCTGTCTTTTTGCCTCATTTTCGAGGGTCCGCCGTCTTTCAATACTTTCCCGGCTCATGGTTGATTTTGTATAACGGGTATAGATGCCGCCTTCATTGGCAGTTCCTGCCCGGTCACGCCGTGCTGCCTGTGCCGGCTTTCCCGCAGAAGATGATGCTGCCCTGGCCCTGCTGCCCGCTCTTTGTTTTTCCGAAGATACAGCCTTCCGGCCTTTCCTGTCTGCTTTTTGTCTTTCTGAAGATGCGGCTTCCCGGGTCTTCCTGTCTGCTTTTTGTCTTTCTGAAGATGCGGCCTCCCGGGTCTTCCTGCGTCCGGTCTTCGTTCTCAGGCTGTCTGCCTTCTGTTTATCTGAAGATGCAGCTTCCCGGGCCTTCCTGCGTTCAAGTCTTGACTTTCTGCGCTCTTCTATTGTCTCATCTGCAGACTCCAGCATTTTAACGCCGGGCATCTCTTCCCCTTCCAGCAGCTCTTCCGGCGCATCCTCCAGCAATTCCTCCAGGGGTACATTATCCAGCACGATATTTCCGAAATGAACCTCATGACGCATTACTCGCTTCTGTGCCTGTATACTGTGATAACGCTCGATCGCTACCAGAAAAGCCATTTCCAGCATCAGAAAACAGATACTGGATCCTCCATAACTCACAAACGGGAGCGGAAGCCCCGTATTGGGAAAAAGATTCACATTCACGGCGATATTGATGATCGACTGGATCGTGATATGCGCCATCACGCCCAGAGCTACCACAGACCCGAGAATATTCTCGGCAGTGACCGACACGATCATGATCTTATAAGCCAGAAAGACGATCAGAACGATCACCATGGCAACGCCCGGGATACCCAGCTCCTCAGCGATAACGGAAAAGATCATATCCGTATGTACTTCCGGGATCTTCCCCTTCTGAATACCGGCGCCAAGGCCTCTCCCCAGAAAACCGCCGCTTCCAAACGAATACAGGGTCTGCAGTGTCTGGTAAGCCTTCCCCAGGGAATACCGTTCCGGAGCAAGCCAGGCAGCAATACGGGCGGTGCGAAACGGAAGCGTCTCGATCTCCTCCGGTGTCGGCAGATTCCCTGCAACCTCCATCACCGATCTATATACCCTTGCCCCTGCCAGAATAACTGCCACTACATGAAGGAGCACCGTTCTGGTACAGACAAAAGAAATAAAAAATGTGATGCCGAGGACCACAATGGCGGAACTCAGGTCATTGGATACCTTATAAAGAAGCACTGCCATAAAGGCACCGAAAACCCACAGGAATACGACGATCAGATATTTTCCGATCTTTCCGGTGCAGATACTCAGCACAAAAGCCAGTGCCAGGATCGTAGAAACCTTTACAAGCTCCGCCACCTGGAACTGCACGGGTCCCAGCCTGATCCACCGGATCGCTCCGTTGACCCGGACACCAAGACCTGTTCTCAGAAGGAAAATGCACGCAATACTTGCCAGATAGGCAGGGATCGCAAAATATTTCAGAATATTGTAATTGACATAACGCGCTACCAGCATCAGGCCAAGTCCTACAGCCAGGAATGTGCCCTGTTTTTTTACATAATAGAGCATGTCATAGTCGCAGTCCTTTGAGGCTGCAGCTGCAGCTGCTGATGCAGACAGGATTATGATACATCCAAAGACAGAAAGTAAAATAACGCATAACCAGATGTTGGCTTCCACCTGGTTCATTTTTCCCTTCTTCATATTCCCCTCATTTCTCCGCCCTCCCCAGAGCGGAAAAACCCAAAAATACGAATCGAATTTCACCTGTATTTAGTTTACCATAATCCGGGACAAACTGCACTACTGAAATTAAAATAACATTTCAAATCTGAAAGAAAAATACTATCTGCGCTCTGACCAGCCGGATGGTTCTGATCTGATATAACAGGTTTTTATGCCTGCCGGCGTCAGACCATACGCCGCAGCTACAGATTCCGTACTGCCCTTGCGACGACCCGGACGTTCGCCTCGCCGTATTTCATTCGCAGGCGGTTCAGAAATGTTTCTTCAAGCCTGACCCCATAGAAAGGCGGAAGCCGCTTCATCGCTTTTACATCTTTGAGATAGATGACCACGGAATCATAGCCTCCGGATTCACCAAGATCCTTCAGGACTTCCTTCTCCATATTATGATAGGCTTCTCTGTTCTCAAACTGAATCCAGAGCTCCCGGGGCATTTCATCAAACCTTTTTATCCTGTCGGCCACCAGTTTGCTTGCTTTGTCCTCTTCGGCAGATACCCTGCCCTGAATATAGATCCTGGCGTCTTCCGAAAGCAGGCTCTGATACCGCTCGTATGCCTGGGGGAAGACGACCACTTCCACCACTCCCACCAGATCCTCGATCGTAAGGAAGCACATCACCTGATTCTTCCTGGTAAATTTGACCGTCTTTTCCGTCACCATGCCTCCAATGATCACCATCTGCTTATCCTGCACCTTTGCGGTGCCTGTTTCTTCATCCAGCTGGAAATCTGTCGTCTTTGCCGTGATGATCTTTTCCATGGCAGCCCGCTCTTTTTCCAGCGGGTGGCCGCTCAGGTAAATTCCAAGAACCTCCTTCTCAAATGCCAGAATCTGGTCCTTTTCGTAGTCTGCAATGTCCGGAAAACGGATCTCAAAGTCCTTCTTATCCTCTTCACTGACCATGTCAAAAAGGCTCAACTGCCCGGTCATGGAATTTTTGCGGCTCTGGTTCGCCTGATCGACGATCATGGGATATACTGCCATTTTCTGGCGCCGGCTGCCGGGGACACAGTCCAGGGCACCTGCCTTGATCAGATTTTCGATCGCGCGCTTGTTTACCTGCTCCGGATTTCTCTGGATAAAATTCTCCAGCGTTGTATAAAGTCCGTTTGTCTCCCGTTCCCGGACAATGGCGGCAATAACGGGTCTTCCTATGTTTTTGATAGCAGAAAGGCCGTACCTGATCGCCCCATGGTCTACAGAAAACCCGTAGATCCCGGTGTTGATGTCAGGCGGCAGGATCTTTATACCCATCTGCCGGCAGACCTGAATATACTCCGATACCTTGTTCGGCATTTCGATCACTGACGTCATGAGGGCTGCCATAAATTCTACCGGATAGTAATACTTTAAATAGGCCGTCTGATAAGAAACGACCGCATAAGCCGCCGCATGACTTTTGTTAAATGCGTATTTTGCAAAATCCGTCATATCATCGTAGATTTTGTTCGCTGTTTTTTCCGGTATGCCGTTGGCAATACATCCGGGGACATTCTGCTCTTCATTGCCATAGACAAAATTCCGGCGTTCCTCTGCCATGACAGACGCCTTTTTCTTAGACATGGCACGCCGCACCAGATCGCTCCGCCCCAGCGTATATCCCGCCAGCGACCGGACGATCTGCATAACCTGTTCCTGATAAACGATACATCCATAAGTCGCCTCCAGGATCGGCTTCAGCTGGGGGCAGTCGTAGCGGATCGTGTCCGGACGGTTCTTTCCCCGGATATACTGGGGAATGAAGTCCATGGGTCCCGGTCTGTACAGCGAAATACCTGCGATCACATCTTCCAGGCTCTGCGGCTTCAGCTCCTTCATGAAGCTTTTCATTCCGCTGCTTTCAAGCTGGAAAACGCCATCCGTTCTGCCCGTTCCCAGAGAATCCAGTACTTTTTTATCATCATAGTCAATTTTGTCCATATCCAGAAGAATGCCCGTATCCTTCTCCACCAGCCGGACCGCATCCTGAATGACCGTCAACGTTCTGAGCCCCAGAAAATCCATTTTAAGAAGCCCCAGCTCTTCCAGCGTGGTCATGGTAAACTGTGTGGTGATGGAACCGTCCTGCGCTCTCGAAAGAGGCACATATTCATCCACATTCTTCTGACTGATGACCACCCCGGCGGCATGCATGGACGTATGCCGTGGAAGGCCCTCCAGCCTTCTTGCCATATCGATCAGCCGATGCACATCCTCCTGCTCCTCATAAGCCTTCCGAAGTTCGGGATTCATGGTCAGGGCTTTATCGATAGTGATATTCAGTTCCTGCGGGATCATTTTGGCAATGGTGTCACACTGCGCATAAGGAAGATCCATGACCCGGCCTACATCCCGGATCACGCCCCGGGCTGCCAGCGTACCAAAGGTCACGATCTGCACGACCCGGTCCTTCCCATACTTCCGGACCACATAATCAATGACCTCCTGCCTCCGTTCAAAGCAGAAATCCACGTCAATATCCGGCATGGACACACGCTCCGGATTAAGAAACCGTTCAAAGAGA
>CACZPF010000067.1 GCA_902782975.1 uncultured Lachnospiraceae bacterium | reverse complement strand
GATCGTCCGTGGCTGTAAGTCGTCTGCCTTCGATGATTTGTTTTGCCAGATTCAGCATAGCAGTATCCTTTCACGATTGGATTGTATTTTAGGTAATTGCGAAACTCACTGGATAGATTGAATTGTAAACCTGAATTTTATAAAAGTTTACAATTAATTCAACGCAGGGAATTTCGCAATTCCCTGATACGATCCAATAAGTAATAGGTGATTGCGAAAGGATACTGCTATGCTGAATCTGGCAAAACAAATCATCGAAGGCAGACGACTTACAGCCACGGACGATCTGTCTTTTTTTATCGACACCGACCTGAACGAATTGTGTGAAGGCGCCGATCTGATCCGCAAAACCCTCTGCGGAAGCACGGTTGATCTGTGCAGCATTATCAACGGACGCGGAGGAAAATGCAGTGAGAACTGTAAATTCTGTGCGCAGTCCGCCCACAGCCATACCAACTGTGATGTGTACGGCTTTCTCTCTACAGAAGAATTTGTGAACGACTGCCGGAGAGTCAGCCAGAAAGGCGTGAACCGGTACTCCATCGTAACCGCAGGGCGCACTCTTGCAGGTGCGGACCTGGAAAAGGCCATCGAAACTTACCGGGCCATGCATGAGGCATGTCCGGACATGATCCTGTGCGCGTCCCACGGCCTGATGAAAAAGGAGGATCTGGTACGGTTAAAAGAAGCCGGTGTCAGCATGTACCACACCAATGTAGAAACCTCCGAAAGATACTTTTCCGAAATCTGCACTACCCATACATACAAAGATAAAATAGAAGAGATCCGCAGTGCCCGGTCCGCCGGTCTCACCGTGTGCTCCGGCGGCATTCTCGGGATGGGTGAAACATGGCAGGACCGGCTGGACATGGCTCTCCTCCTTTCGAAAATGGAGATCACGTCCATCCCCCTGAACTTCCTGATTCCTGTAAAGGGAACCCCTCTCGGCAGCCGTCCGCGGCTTTCACAGGAAGAGATTCTCCGTATCGTCGCCATTTTCCGCTATATCAATCCCACTGCCTGGATCCGCATCGCTGCCGGCCGCAGCTATTTTGATGACGGCGGAGCCATGCTCTTCAGGGCCGGGGCAAATGCCGCCCTGACAGGCGATATGCTCACGACCGTCGGCAATAACACATCCCAGGACCGCGACATGCTGGCCGGCATGGGCTTTCAGCTGAAAAACCTGTAAATATTCTGACGTCCTGCCGGAAGAATCCATTCAACAACAGAGTTTTTATGCGTCTGTCCGAAATAACACAAAAGATAAAGAAGGATATCCTGTTATGAACATACAAAGCAAAACCCGCTCCATGGTACTTGCCGCACTGATGGCAGCCATTCTCTGTATCATGGGGCCTCTCTCCATCGCAATTCCCATAAGTCCCGTTCCCATCAGCCTCACCAATCTGGTGATCTACTTCTCCTGCTTCCTGCTGGGGACAAAAATGGGAACCATCAGTTATCTGATCTACCTTCTCCTTGGATTCGCCGGACTTCCTGTGTTTTCCGGATTTACCGGAGGCGCCGCCAGGGTTCTCGGACCTACCGGAGGATACCTGATCGGGTTCATTTTCATGGCCATCATCTGCGGCCTGTGCTTTGAACGGACACACAATCGGGTCGTTCAGTTTGCCGGCATGGTTCTGGGAACAGCTGTCTGCTACCTTTTCGGAACTGCCTGGCTTGCTTTTCAGGCGGATCTTTCATTCTCCGCCGCCCTGTCAGCCGGCGTTATACCCTTTATTCCGGGAGACCTTGTAAAAATGGCGGTCACCCTGCTTGTCGCCCCGGAACTTCAAAAACGACTGAAAGCAGCTACCGTATAGAAAGCCGTCGGAAAGATTGATGCACTGCCAAAAAAATTTCGAAAATGCGGCACACGCAAGATATGCTTTCGGTTGAAAGATCTGCCTATTTCCTCTATAATAATACAGCAGCACATATAAAAAGGAATCGTCTGTATAAAGAGGAATCGTCTGAAACGATGTTTCAGATCTTCCCGGATGGCCCGCGCATGCCGGACCGGAATCGAGGAACCTATGCTTTTCAGTTCTATGGTGTTTTTATGGGTTTTTCTGCCCGTCGTCCTGATCGGAGATCATCTGATCACCCGAAAAGCCGGCAGAAAGAACCGCTTAAAATATAAAAATATATTTCTGCTGTTCTGCAGTTTGTTTTTCTATGCATGGGGAGGGGTATGGTACCTCCTCATTATGCTGTCATCCATTCTTGTCAATTTTGCAGGCGGATATCTGGTAAACCCGGGAGAAGACGGCAGGAGAAGATCAAAATTCCGGCTTGTCATCATCATTGCCATCAATCTTCTTATCCTGATCGTGTTCAAATATTTCAACATGATCATTGCCATCATCGAGAATATTCTGGACAAGGGGATCGCCGGGCTTCTCTATTCCATGCTTTATATGAAAGGGACCGGAGAACTCGGACTGCCCCACATCGTCCTTCCCATTGGCATATCATTTTTTACCTTCCAGTCCATGTCCTATGTCATCGATGTATATACAGGCAAAGCACAGCTCCAGAAAAATCCTGTCGATTTTGCGCTGTATGTATCTCTGTTTCCGCAGCTGATCGCGGGACCCATCGTAAAGTACAGTGATATAGAGCATCAGCTGAACCACCGCCCTCAAAAATCCGAAAGGATCGTCTCCGGCCAGAAAAGATTTATTTACGGTCTTTCCAAAAAAGTACTGATCGCCAATACCTTTGGCAATATAGCAGACCAGATCTGGGCGCTGGATACCGCCAATCTCGGCTCGCCGGTCGCCTGGATGGGGCTCATCGCCTATACGATCCAGATCTATTATGATTTTTCAGGCTATTCTGATATGGCAATCGGCATCGGACGTATGCTGGGATTCGATTTTAAGGAGAACTTCAACTATCCCTATACCGCCCTTTCTGTACAGGACTTCTGGAGACGCTGGCATATGTCGCTGTCCCTGTGGTTCCGCGAATATGTCTACTTTCCTCTGGGAGGCAGCAGAAAAGGTCCTGCCGTAACCTGTTTGAATATATTTATTGTCTTTCTCCTCACCGGAATATGGCACGGAGCTAATTTCACCTTCCTGGCATGGGGGATTTTTTATGCGCTCCTGCTGATCATCGAACGACTGTTCCTGGGAGATCTTTTGAAAAAAAATCCTGTAAAGATTTTAAACCGGGCCTACACCATGTTCGCCGTTATGATCGCCTGGGTATTTTTCCGGTCGGAGAACATCACACAGGGGCTGGTCTTTACAAAACAGCTCTTTTCCGGCAGAAACAGTATGTACTCTGTCTTCTCTTATCTTTCCATGGAAGTGATCGTGTTATTTTTTGCCGCCGTTCTGTTTTCAGGATTTCTTCAGCGGCCGCTTACAGCATGGTACGAAAAAATCAGAACCTCTGCCGCTTTTATCTGCACGGATTTTGCTTTTCAGATGATCCTGATGGCTCTGTGTATCCTTAAACTGATCAGTGGAACCTATAACGCATTTATTTATTTTCAGTTTTGAGAAAGAAAAAAATGAAGGATGTCCGTCAACAAAAAATCAAAAAAATCAATCAAAGTCTGATCCGGATCTTTCGCAGGGCACTTATACTGCCGTCTCTTCTGTGGCTCTGTCTCTGCCTTGCGGGTCATCTGTCGCCCGATCTCATGAAGATCGCCGACTTTGATACCGGTGAGCAGCGAAATCCCGCCGGGTTTCCTTCCGGCTTCTCTACAGACTTTTTTTCGAAGCTTGAAGAATATTATAATGACCGGGTTCCCTTCCGGTCTATCCTCCTGCATGCCGGAAAGGAGCTGAGTGCCCTGATCGAATCCCCGTATGAAAAGGGCCTCAGGGAAAAGCTGATCCATCTGTTCTACGAAGAGCAGTCCGTTCCTTCCCCGGAAAATGAACAGACCGGATCCGGACCAGAAGACATGGATGCCGAAGGCATTGATCTATCCGGCTTTTTCCCGCCCGTTGTAAAAAATAACAGCGTGATTCTTGGAAGAGGAGACTGGCTTTTTCTTTACGGAGAAAGAAATATAGACTATTATCTGGCAGATAATCTGGCGGACGAAGAAGAACTGAATAATTATAACAATGCCTATACGGCATTTTACGATATATGCAGGCGCAGAGGAAAGCGTCTGGCGATCCTTCTGATTCCCGACAAAACACAAGTTTACGATGAATATATGCCTTCCTACGATGTCCGGGACAATTATAAAAGAGTACAAAGGTTAACAGACTTCATCACGCAGACTTCCGATGTACCCATGGCCTACCCGCTATCGGAAATGAAGGCGGCAAAAAGTGAGTACAGAGTTTATACAAAATATGATACGCACTGGAATGATGCCGGTGCCTATATCGGATATCAGGCGCTGCTTAAGCTTCTCGGAAAACCTCTTACCAGTATATCCGCCCTTGATATCACCACTGAAAAATATGCACAGGGCGATCTCATCCTTCTCGCGAATCTCAGCCCGTCCAATTACACTAATGATCTATCATACCATATCCATTATAAACCGGACATCCGCATCCTTTCGGAATCGGGCAGAGAAAAGTCCACGACCGAACAGGGCATCTACAGGGTAACCTCCACGGCGGAGAATCAGGAAAAAGTTGTTCTGATCGGTGATTCCTTCAGAAACGCCCTTCTCCAATATGCCTGTAAGGATTTTGCAGACTTTACGGCCACTCACTGGAAGAACCTCAAAACTCCCGAGATGGATTCCGAGATAGAAGCTGCCGACACCATCATTCTGGTGTATGTCGAGCGGGATGAGTTTCAGCTTCTGGACAACATATTATATATAACAGAACTTCTGGGCAGATGAACTTTCCTTTGCCTGTCTGCTGCGCCGTATATTCTTTCTGACATGGGGAGGCATCTGATGCCTCCCCATGATGCTCTTATAAATCTCCCGGACATGGTAACTTATATCATAAAGCCGGCAGGTCCGGGATAAAAATATCTATTCAACATTTCATACGCCTATGCTATAATCAGGATATTAATCGGATCACAGATCTGCCCGAATGACGGGTCCCTCCCTCTATCCGGCTGAAAATAGGAGTTTATTACAATGGTTTTCTCGTCGCTGCTATTTGTTTTTTTGTTTCTTCCTGTTGTTTTGATTCTTTATTATATTTCAACCCGATTCCATGTCACCGGCTTTTCCAATTTCATCCTGATTATAGCATCCATGGTTTTCTATGCCTGGGGCGGATTAAAACCGTTTTTGATCTTGCTGGTCATTATAATTTTGAATTATTTACTGACCCTGAAGATGGTCCGCAGCCGACACCGAACCTTTTTTTTCATATTGCTTTTAGCATTGGATCTCGGAAATCTCCTATACTTCAAATACTTTAATTTTTTTGCTGATAATTTTCAGAGCCTCATGCATCTGGCAGGGAATACAGACTGGGTCTACAGCGGCGCCAGAGTCATATTGCCTATAGGAATTTCCTTTTATACATTTCAGATCATATCCTATGTGATCGATGTATTCCGGAACGAGGCAGAACCTCAGACCAGTCCTTTCAAACTGGCTTTATATGTTATGATGTTCCCCCAGCTGATAGCAGGGCCGATCGTGAGATACACCGATATAAACAAAGAGCTTAAGGACAGGAAATCCACCCCGGAAGGCGTCGAAAATGGTTTTAAACGCTTCATTACCGGATTTGCAAAAAAAGTCTTTCTGGCAAATGCCATGGGAAATATGGCGGATATCGTTTTCGGTCTTTCGAAAACAGGATCGATCAATACCCTGTATGCATGGGTCGGTGCCATTTGTTATACATTTCAGATCTATTATGATTTTTCGGCATATTCGGATATGGCTATCGGACTCGGCGAAATCTTCGGATTCCACTTTAACGAAAATTTCAATTACCCTTATATTGCGCAAAGCATTCAGGAATTCTGGCGAAGATGGCATATTTCCCTTTCTTCCTGGTTTAAAGATTATGTATATATTCCCCTCGGAGGAAACAGAAAAGGCGTAATAAAAACTTACCGCAACCTGTTTATCGTATTTCTTCTTACCGGTTTCTGGCATGGGGCAGCATGGCAGTTTATAGTATGGGGTATCTTTCACGGAATGTTTCTGATCATTGAACGGATCGGCTTTGGAAAAGTTCTTCAGAAACTTCCCCATATCATCCGGCGGCTGTATACAATGCTCATTGTCATTACAGGGTGGGTCTTTTTCCGCGCGGATAACCTGACCGAAGCCGTAAAATACCTGAAATATCTGTTTACTCCCCGGCTCAACAACATTTATAACGTGAGCATAGCAGGACTTGCAGATAAAATGTTTATCATCTGCTTTGTCTGTGCCGTCGTTTTTTCTGCTCCTCTTTATAAAAAAATTAATTCTCTAAAGATAATGGAACATCGTGTTTTTTCTAACTCTGTATATTTGATCTTGTGGATAGTATCTGTACTCTATCTTTGCGGACTGTCCTACAATCCATTCATTTATTTTCAGTTTTAAAAAACCCATTATCCGGAGGCACATTTGTAATGAGATTATCTATCATTCATAAAACCGGCTTCTTAATCAGGAAAATCTGGTTTATCCTGTTCATAGGATCGACTTTACTATATCCCCTGTACGGAACCTGTCTGGACAATGAGATCGAACTTCATGGAGTCACTGAAGCGGCGGATCTTGTGGAACCCACCTGGGATACCTTGGCAGATGGTCAATACCAGACTTACTTAAACGATCTGTGGGAAAAAGATTTCCCGGGAAGAAAATTTCTGATTCGTCTGAGAAATCAGAGCATGTACTCTCTGCTGAATAAAAGTCCGAACAATAACGTCGTCATCGGAAAGGACGGTTATCTTTTTGAACCGTTATATATCTATGAAGAATTGATGGTGGATGGCCCTGTCAGTGAGGACAGCATGTCCGCTCTGGGAGACAGACTGCTTCAGCTGAAAAATCTTCTCGAACAGAAAAATAAGGAACTGTATATCTTTATTACACCTTCAAAAGCCCACTATTATGCCAGTAAAATTCCTTCCCGCTATACCATGCTGGACAGGCGCAGTGAATTCCCGGCTGATAACATTTCTTCCTTTAAAAAGGTAATGGATGAGAGAGGGATCCTGTATTTTGATTCAAATGACTACATCGAAGAAACCCTGCAGAGCGCAGATCCATGGAAAGCTCCTCTGTTCTATAAAAGCGGCATTCACTGGAGTCATTCATGGGGATATGGGGCAGCCGGTGCATTTCTTTCCTACATGGACCGGTATAGTAATTTTGATCTTCCGGAAGTAACGATTTCCGAAGAAAAGAGCGAGGTCCCTGTTCCTCCAGACGCGGATCTTTATAATTCTCTGAATCTGATCAATGAGCCTGACGAAGATTGGTATTCTGCTGCCATGCAGATCAGCGCCCCAGGCAAAGACCGTCCGAATGTCTTTCTGCGGGGAGGCAGTTTCCTTGGGCAAAGCCTGGGAATCTGGTTCTCCTCCGGTGTTTTTGAAAAAGGTGTCCATCTCCAGAACGAGTTCTATTTTTTAGATCAGTCCAACAAGCCCTGTTTTCTGAGTGCCCGGAATGCCTATCATGAAATGGATCTTCCCACCCTGATGGGAAATGCAGATATTCTGGTACTGGAAGTAAATGTTTCAGTCATCCAGGGAATGTCATGGGGATTTATAGAAGAACTGCTTGCTCATCCGGAATATCTGGATGACCCTTCTACCGGCACAGCCCCCGAATATTCTCCGGGCGAACCTTTATATTTTAATCAGAATGATCAGAGCGGACTTGCTTATGTTCTCGAGGGTCTTTCATCTCCTGAACCGACACATACCTGGACAGATGGAAATAATGTTGAGCTCTGTTTTAAGATAACCGATGACGCGCCTGTTATCCAGGGCAGTATCCAGTTTGCTTCTGTATTTCAGGAAAAGCAGCTTGTTGACATCCTGGTCAATAATAAAAGTGTATTTTATGAGACCGTTACTGAACCCGGAACGATTTCTTTTGAATTCGCCAATCCGCCGGACCATATCATTCATCTCGGTATAAACCTTCCGGACGCCGGTCTTCAGGGTACCGGAGAGGTCTCTTCAGACGCACGGAATCTCGGCCTTGCCCTGATATCTATAATTTTTGAAGAAAAAAACAATTTCTGAAGTAAATTCAGTGTATATTTGGTATAATTAAAAATACGATGTAATTTCACAGAAATGGAGAATGTAAAAATGAATATTGTATGTCTTGATATGGAGGGTGTTCTCGTCCCCGAAATCTGGATCGCTTTCTCTGAGGCGGCCGGCATCCCCAAACTTAGAAGAACCACAAGAGATGAGCCGGATTATGATAAGCTCATGAAATTCCGTATTGGTATTTTAAAAGAACATGGCCTTGGGCTGAAAGAGATCCAGAAGGTGATCTCCACGATCGATCCCATGGAAGGCGCCAGAGAATTTCTGGACGAACTGAGGAGCATCACACAGGTTCTGATCCTCAGCGACACCTTTGAGCAGTTCGCATCCCCCCTCATGAAAAAGCTCGGCTGGCCGACCATCTTCTGCAATACACTGGAAACTGCCGAAAACGGTGAGATCACCGGCTATCAGATGCGCTGTGAAAAAAGCAAGCTGACGACTGTAAAAGCACTTCAGTCTATCGGTTTTGATACCATCGCAAGCGGCGACAGCTTTAATGATCTTGGCATGATACAGGCGAGTAAGGCAGGTTTCCTGTTCAAATCAACAGAAAAGATCAAAGCAGATCACCCGGAGATCCCGGCTTTCGAGGAATACAGTGACCTCCTTGCTGCGATCAGGAAAGCGCTTCAGAATTGACAGATCTTTATAAAACAGGCGGCCGGACTACCGGACATATACAGAAAGGGACAGAATTTTATGCAGGCAGAACAGATCGAAGAATTAAGACTTTTGGTGAAGGAATTACACGAAGCAACGGAACAGCTCTACGAAATTGCCAGATATGTCCATATGGGTACATTATTTAACAAAGAAGAAGCCAGTTCCGCAGTAAAAGCCATCGAAAAAATGGCAGATGCAGTCAATTTAAAAGCTGCCAGATTAGATGATCTTATCCATCAGACATTGTAACGCCGGCAGTACAGGCAAAAAGGCATTCCGGTTTGGCCGGAATGCCTTTTTGTATCTTTCTTATTCCCGGTTCAGTTGGTCAGTTCCAGATAAAGTCTCCGGTACTGTCTGGCTGAATGATCCCAGGAAACATCTTTGTGCATATCTCTCTGTACCATCTCGTCCCAGCACCAGCGATTTGTAAAGTACAAAGTTTTTGCCCTGTTAATGGCATCCAGAAGAAGTCCTGCGTCATACCGGTCAAAGGTAAAGCCGTTTCCTTCATTGGTATATTTGTTGTAAGGTTGTACGGTATCCTTAAGGCCGCCCGTTTCACGGACGATCGGTACGGTGCCGTAGTGCATGGCGATCAGCTGCGTCAGGCCGCACGGTTCAAACTGAGACGGAACCAGAAGTGCATCCGCGCCGGCATAGATCTTGTGCGCTCTGCCTTCATCATACATGATATTGGAGCATACACTTCCTTTATAGGCGCCTTCATAATAACGGAAAGAATCCTCATATTCCGGGTCACCCGTACCCAGCACAACGACCTGTGTATTTCCGTCCATGATCCGTGGAAGGATCGCATTCACCAGATCAAGACCCTTCTGATTCGTCAGACGGGAAATAAGACCGATAATGAACTTCCCGTCATCGACTTCAAGACCCAGCTCTTCCTGGAGAGCACGCTTATTTTCTTTCTTCTTTTCCAGCACATCCGTCACACTGTAAGGCGCTGCAAGGAGCTCGTCCGCAGCAGGATCCCACATTCCATAATCAATGCCGTTAATAATGCCGCGGAGCTTTCCGGAATGATACCGCAGATGTGCATCCAGGTTCTCCCCATAGAAGGGGGTCTGGATCTCCTCCGCGTAGGTACCGCTGACCGTCGTGATCATATTGGAATACGTCAGGCCGCCTTTAAACATGTTGGCATCTTCAAACCCCTGTTTCAGCGCGTCCTTATTAAAAACATATTCCGGCAGACCGGACCAGTAGCGAACGGTGGGAATATTGTAAATTCCCTGGAAACGGAGATTATGAATCGTGATCATCACTTTCGAACGCCCCACAGGTGTATCCTGGAACATCGTGCGCAGATACACGGGCACCAGGCCTGCCTGCCAGTCATGGCAGTGGATCACATCCGGAATCCAGTCCATATAATTGAGCGCAGCCAGGGCTGCCTTGCCGAAGTAGCAGAATTTCGGGATGTCATCGATCAGGTTGGTATAAGGGTTTCCCGAACTGAAGAATTCTTCATTGTCAATAAAATCATAGACCACCCCGTCCCACACATATTCCATGATCCCGACATAGAAGGAGCGTCCGTCCTCGCAGAGATTCATTTCAAAACTGCCGCGGAAAACCATCTTGTCCTGGTATTTCTGGGGAATGCATTTATATCTGGGCAGAATGACCTTTACATCACAGTTCTGGCTGATCAGGGCCCTGGGCAGGGCATACATGACATCGCCGAGTCCTCCTGTTTTTACGAAAGGATAACACTCCGACCCGATAAAGGCTACGCTGCGTCTCGGCTGCGGAAGCTGCGGCACCGGGGCTGCTGCCTCTGCCGGAACTGTTTCCTCTGCCGGCGCTTTTTCTTCTGCCGGTTCAACTGCTGCCGGAGCCGTTTCTTCTGCCGGTGCTTTTTTCTTCCTTGAAACGGTCCTCTTTACTGTCTCTTTCTTTTTTCTTTCAGGGGTCTTTTCTTCAATTGTCTTTGTTTCATCTGTCTTTGCTTCATCTGTCTTTGTTTCTGCTTCTGCCTTCTTTGATGCCGTCGTCTTTTTTGATACAGTCGTCTTCTTTGATGCCGTTGTCTTCTTTGATGCTGTTGTCTTCTTTGATGCTGTCTTCTTTCCCACCGCTGCCTTCTTTGATTCCGTCTTATTTTCCGGCACATCCTTCTCTACAGACACAGTCTCTTCTGCTGGATTTTCAGCTTTTGGCGTTTCATCTATCCATTCGTTTTTTTCTGTTGTCTTCTTTGCGGCCATTTTCTCCTCCATTCAAAAATCGGAATTTCAATGGTTATTCATCCATTACATATTCTAACTTAAAATATGAAGTGTCAATTAAAGTATATAAAAATACTCATAAAAAATCAAGCCGGGTTATCACGGCTCAAGATGCTTTTTCCGATATTGCAGCGGAGAACAGCCCATCGAATTCCGGAACACCTTGCTGAAATTGGAAATACTGCAAAAAAAGCAAACTGCCGCCTGGCATTATTTGACCTTACCCCCGGTGTCCAGCTGGAGCTGATCGAGCCGAACGAGGAGCCCTCTGTCTGGCGCGACTCCCTCAATGAATTCAGCACTTCCTGAAAAATCGAACTTCGTATCTGTTATGATCCGATCTCATTCCAGAGCGTAAATCCCAGAATCAGGCAGCCGCCGGCTGCCTGAAGCAGAGTCATCCTTTCTCCCAGAAAAAGCACGGATGCAAATACTGCCACCAGAGGATCAATATAGCTCAAAATGGCAGCCTTCTGCCCGGGCAGCTCCTTTAAAGAAGAAAAATACAGGCAGTAAGCCACACCGGTATGGATAAATCCAACGATCAGCAGCAGGATCAACCCTTTTCTGTCAAGAGAGGAAACCGTAAAACCTCCGGTCAGAGCCACATAGGGAAACAGTACGATCACTGCAGCCAGAAACTGGAGGAAAGTCCGGTGGATCCCCTCCACCTGTCTGATCAATTTATTCAGAAGGATCACACACGCATATAGACAGGCAGCGCCCAGTCCAAACAGAATACCGATCAGATTCTTCCCGCCTTCCGAAAGACCTCCCGGCTTGATGATCAGAATAATACCAAGTGTAGACATGAAAAAGCAGATCCACTGCTTTGCCCCTGTTTTTTCTTTAAACAGCACCGGAGAAACAAGCGTCACGATCACCGGTGCAAAATAGTAACTGATCGTTGCCACGGAAATCGTTGTATACTTATACGCTTCAAACAGCAGGATCCAGTTAAATCCCATCGCAACACCTGAAATCAGAAGCAGAGGCAGTTCCCTCCCGATCTTCCTGAATGGGATCTTCTGCCGGGAAGCTGCCAGATACCCGGAAAGCATAACAGAGGCCAGCACAGCCCTGTACATCGCCAGCTCCCCGGAAGGAACCGTGATATTTCTCACAAAAAGCCCGATCGTTCCAAAGACCACCATGGAAGTAATATACAGGATCCGCGGATCTGTTAAACGTCTCATAAATCTGTCCCTCTTTATTACTATTCATGGTAAAAATGATCAGCCCCAGTTCGACAGGCCAAATCCGCGTTCATAGAGAAGATCGGTTTCAAAAGTGATCTCACCCTCGTTCACCTGGATCTTCGGAACATTGACGGGCAGCGTGCCGGACGGAACAGACTGATGAAAAGCGGTGCAAAGTGCAACTGCCACATTCAGGTTGAACGGACCGTTTCCTTCTTCGTCATGGGCGCTTCCATAGGGCTGATAGGCGCACAGAACTGCGTCCGCTTCCGGATAGCAGGCTGCATCATAAGGCAGGTTGAGGCTTAAGAGCACGGCTTGTTTTCCGGATTCATGGACCTGTCCGATCACCTTGCAGATTTCTCCGTTTCTGCTGACCGACTGGGAAAGGATCACCACCTGGTCCGCCTTCTCTAATTCTTCCTGCAGCGCTTCATCCTGATCAAATACAAGGTCCTGATAACACATCGATACTGCCAGAGAAGCATCCAGCAGCCCCTCCTTCTGCAGCCGGCCAATGGCATAGTCTACAGAAGCCTTCCGGCTTTCGGTGGGATACAGGATCAGAACAGAACGTTTTCCATCCAGAGGCAGGGCATTTCCTTCATTTTTCAAAAGAGTCATCCCGGCCTGTGCGATCTCCCATTCCCTGGCATGATGCGCTGCCGTACCGACCACATTTTCCGCCAGGGCAGTCTGTTCCTCGACAGGTATCCACTCTGCATCCGGATCAATATCTTTCTGCTTCTTCAGCTTCAGAATACGGAAAACCGAGTCATTCAGTTCTTCTTGCGTAATTTCTCCTTCTTCCACTCTGGCAAGGAGCTTTTCCATATAGGCATCCATATTCGGGAATGTGTTGACCTCTTCATCTTTATACAGATCCACCGGGCAAAGAAGAATATCGACACCGGCGTTGATCGCCAGCACGGCGGCATCGATCGGATCAAAATGCGCTGCGATCGCATCCATCCCCATCGCGTCCGTGATCACGATGCCATTATATCCCATCTGCTCCCGCAGAAGTCCTGTGATGATCGTACGGGACAGGGTAGCCGGCAGGAAGATTTCTTCTCCATCCTCAACAGAGGTATAGGTTTCTTTTTCGATCCTGGGATACTGGATATGGGCTGTCATGATCATATCCGTCCCTTCGTCAATTCCGGCCTGGAAAGGAATCAGATCGCAGGCCTTTATTTCATCCAGGCCAAAGTCGGAGCAGGGCAGGTGTGTATGGCTGTCCTCTCCTACATTGCCATGTCCCGGAAAATGCTTGAGCGCCGTCGCGATCCCGGCTTCCTTAAGTCCCCGGATAAAGGAAGTCACATACGCTGCGGTCATCTCCGGATCATCGGAAAAAGATCTCACTCCGATGACCGGATTGGCCGGATTACTGTTAACATCAGAAACCGGTGCAAAATCCATATTGAAACCGAGCGCCCGGATCTCATCGCCCAGCATTCTGGCGCTTTCCTCCGACAGAGCCGGATCCCCCGCTGCCGCAAGCGCCATATTTCCGGAAGATGTCATTCCGAAAGAAACCCGGTTTACCATACCGCCTTCCTGATCTACGCAGACAAACATCGGGATACCCTGACGGGAGCCCATGGCCGCTTCCTGGCTGTTCCGGATCAGAGTGACGGCCTGTTCTGTATCCGTTATATTTCCGGTAAACAGAAGAATACCGCCAAAATCATATTTCCGCAGCAATTCTGCATAGTCTTCATTGATCCCGGTCGCCAATTTACTGTTCGACGCATCCGACCGGAGGGCAACTACCATCATCTGTGCCAGTTTTTCTTCCGTCGTCATTTCGGAAATCATCTGCTGTATTTGCTGGTCAGTATCCGTGTCCGCCGTCTCCGGTAAGTTTGTTCTCTCCTCCGGAAAACCAGCCGCCTTCGCTTCCGCAAATTTATTTACCTCTGCAGACACGATCTTCCGCAGCTGTTCTGCCCGGTCCGGATCTTCACTTCTTTCCGCCAGACGTTCGAACAGAGCCACTTTACTGTCGGCATTTCGTGTGGCAGGATGACCTTCCGGCAGATCCGGCTCTTTCGGAATGAGTTTCAGGCTTTCTATCGCCATATCGGCGGACAGATCCAGCAGCTGTAAGGAAATGTCCGTTTCCTGATCCATGCCGATGGAAAGAATCTGCGGAACAAACCCGAGGGTGCTGGCTGTGTACCATCCTCCGTTAAAACGATTGGCATCTTTTTCCACGTCCGTAACAGGCGAGTTGATCTTATTGGTAAGGTACACAACGACGAGTTCTCTCTCGGGATCGATCATGACGAGAGTCCCCGTCCATCCCTGATGCCCGATCGTACCTGATCCGGCCTGCGTACCGAAATACCAGACTCTCTGATCATCCCCCTGCCGCCACCATCCAAGGCCCCAGTTGGCAGCTGTCTCCTGCTTAGGCGCAGTAAACATGTCCATCACGTTCCGCGAGAAAAACCGATGCTCTCCATACCCGCCGCAGAGCATGACAGAGGCCAGCTTTGCAAGATCCGCCGCATTGGCAAAAAGTCCGGCATGCCCGGAGATTCCCTGCATACTGTACCAGGCCTTTTCATCATGAACCTCACCCTGCAGTGTATAGGTACGGTAGCCGTCAAAATCCAGAAGTCCGTCTCTGGTATTTCCGTTCAGCTCGGTAGCTGCAATGTCTTCCGCCGCAAACCCGTTATCCAGCGGCCTGTATGTAATATGCGTCAGGTCCATGGGATCCCAGAAGGTTTTCTTAAGCCAGGTATTCAGATCCTCTCCCGTGATCTGTTCAACCACCAGCCCCAGTACCATATAGTCCAGATCCGAATACACCGTCTTTGTGCCGGGTTCATATTCCAGAGGAGTCTTTTTGATGGCTTCGATGGTTGCCAGCTTTGTGGCTTCATCGGCCCCGTTTCCTGCAAAAAGCGGATTCTCCGGGTAGGTTTCCCCCTCCGCCAGATCTTCTTTATACAGGCGCGGCGCAGGGTACTTTGGATCTGCAGGAAAACCTCCCTGATGGCGCAGAAGATCCCGCAGCGTCA
Organism: uncultured Lachnospiraceae bacterium; assembly: GCA_902782975.1. Classification (GTDB taxonomy): domain Bacteria; phylum Bacillota; class Clostridia; order Lachnospirales; family Lachnospiraceae; genus Blautia_A. The sequence goes on along the minus strand of CACZPF010000067.1, from coordinate 13,737 downwards.
GGTCCGCCTTCCAGGCTTTAATCGTTTCAAGATCCGGCAGTTCTCCGTTCTCCTGTGCCTGTTCTTTTACCGGCGCCCCTTCCTTTGCCTTCGTATCTTCCTCTTCTTCTGGAGGCAGTATGGTACTGCTGACAAAATCTTCTCCCAGAAAATCGGTAACGCGTGCGTCCAGATCCAGTTCTCCATCGGTCACCAGCTTTTGCATGGCATAATTGACGGAGAACATTTTGGTAAGAGATGCCAGATCATACAGCGTATCTGCTGTCACATCAGAACTTGCCTCGTTTTTTGTTCCGTCCGGAAGGCAGGAATTTGTTTTTCCCCATGCATCTTCATAGACAAGCCTGCCGTTTTTGACGACAGCAAGCTGCGCACTGGTAAAGCCATGGGCAATATCCTCCTCGATCAGATCGGATATCATCTCCAGCGCCTGGCCGGAAATGCCCTCTTCTTCGGCATTTCCCGGCAGAATTACCGGATAGGGTATGCTTACCGTAACAGCCTCTGCAAGGTCTGCCGGAATAATGTTGGATACCTGGATCGTATTTTTCCCGTCCCTGGTAAAACCGGCAATATCGACCTGTATCTCTTTTCCCCGGCACATCCCGGATGTATCCACTGCCGTTCCGTTTACATACAGTCGAAAGCTTTCCACTTCCTCCTTTGTCTCCACTGAAAGATACCCTTGTCCATGATATCCAAAAAAGCTGCACATGCAGTTCATCGCCAGGGTATCATCTGGATAACCCTTCCAGTCAGGAAAAGACACTTTCATCTGCCATTCACTCTTTTCTTCCTTTACATCTGCAGCCGGTGCTGCACATACCCCGCCGGCTGCAGAAATGCCCAAAACCGCCGCTGCAAGAACCGCCATGCCGACTGTTTTTGCCCTGAAACTCTTCATTACCTCTACCTCCTTCTATCATTACGAAAACCAGTATATCATACCAGATATCATCCAGCCAACCTCCAACCCAGAATAAAAAAACAGCCTGCGATAATTCCTGCTGTCCACAGGCTGACCACCCTCTTTTGACCCCTTTACAATTCCTTCGAACCTTTCTATAATTATCCCAATCTACGAAGAATGGAGTCTGTCACCATGAAAACAAACATTGATCCGATCATCGCTCTCCGGCATGACCTTCACCGTCACCCGGAGCTTTCCATGGAAGAACACGAAACTAAAAACCGGCTGATCCACTTTCTGCAGAATCATACCTCAGCCGAGATCCATGACCAGGGTACCTGGTTATACTGTATAACAGGCAAAGGAAAACCCGGACCGGCTGTGGCATTTCGCGCTGAAATGGACGCTCTTCCCATGACAGAGACAATGAATCTCCCCTACGCGTCTGTTTATCAGGGCGCTGCCCATAAATGCGGACACGACGGACATATGGCAGCCCTCTGTGCTCTGGCTGTGGAACTGGAGTGCTGTCCTTTGAATCGTCCGGTATACCTGATCTTCCAGCCGGGAGAGGAAACCGGCTCCGGAGGAAAAGCATGCTCAGAATTCGTTAAAAAGGAAGGCATCCGGGAAATTTATGCCTGCCATAATCTGGAAAAATACCCGGAAAACAGTATTGTGATCCGGGAAGGCCTGACGCAGCCGGCTTCCGAAGGTCTTTCCCTTATATTTAAGGGAAAGTGCTCCCATGCAAGTGAACCGGAAGCAGGAATCAATCCGGCAGAAGTAATCGCCCGCACAAGTATATATGCACTGGAACAGGCAAGCCAGCCCCACCGTGGCATGGTTCTCTGCACCATTGTCGGTATGCAGGCCGGAACAGGGGATTTTGGTATTTCTGCGGGGGAGGGAAGTCTTTCTCTCACTCTTCGGGCCGAAAACGAAAAGGATATGCTCAGACTGGAACAGGCAGTCCGGACATTCGCGGCAGAAGAGGCAAAAAAAGCCGGTCTGACATTCACCTGGCATATACAGGACTTTTTCCCGGAAACAAGGAATACACCCGCAGCGCTTGAAAATGTCAGACAGGCTGCAAAAAACCTGAATCTGAACGTGATCGAGATGGACCATCTGTGGCGTGCCTCGGAAGACTTCGGCTGGTACACCAGAGATACAGACGGAGCAATTTTTTATATTGGAACCGGTGAAGCACATGCCCCGCTCCATACAGACGGCTACGACTTTAATGACCATGTGCTGGAGACCATTGTGGATATGATGAAAGAGCTGGTATATCTGACGGAATAACCGATATCTTCAGAATCTCACTTTTTATTCTCCCGGATCACCAAGGCCATAATACAACATCTCATTATATCTGGCATTCGCTTCTTCGCTGGCTTTCTTCTCTCTCCAGGCATCTATGTCGCTTCGGATCGCCAGCATTTCATCCACGATCAGCTCTGCGCTCGTTGGTTTTACATAGTCCAGATAGGAAATCATACGTTCCATGGCCTTTGGACTGCCCAGATGCTGAGCTGCAGCCTCTCCCAGCTCAGCCGGAAACCCCAGCCGTTCCACCGACTGTACAAGTGCATCCTTTGTTCTGGCCCATAATATTCTGTTCGTTGTCATATTGATCTCCCTGGCAAGAAGCCCATATTCTCTGTATCATCTATCAAGTGCTGATCAATGCTGCTTCCGCTGGCTGTACATTTTGAAAAACCTGTATGCGGCACGTAATGCCAGCAGCAGGATCAATCCTCCGATAACCTTCCCATACCAGTTCACGTCTTTGATCATCAGATAAACACAGAATCCGGCCAATCCGCAGAAAGCGGCTGCCAGGAGGACTGCCGCGATGACCCGCAAAGCCAGGGGCGCGCTCTTGTCACTGACCGTTCCCAGCGATCCATCCATGATCAGATCCAGAACTACCTGAATAAAAGGATCCATCAGCAGCACCCCCTTATTCAATTGACCCGGCGTCTTCCGCCAGTGCTGCCTTCTCAGCCGTAACGGAAGATACGGAAATCCTGGTCCGCCATGCCCCAGTCAATAATACAGGTCTGTGTTTCATGAGAATACCTCCTTTAATAAAATATATAAGACTGACCGGGAGTATAATAATCCCGGCCAGCTGTTTTAAGATCAAATGATTGAATTTGTCTGCACCCGATTTTTCGCCGCACCTTCCAGCCCTTCATTCTCATTTATGGAAGCATGTCATAACTGTCGATGGCGCTTTGAAGAGCGCCGGTAACTTCGTCAAGCTGATAGTATATCCTTCTTCGTTCATCTCGAGGTCCGGAAGTTCGATGGTGAAGAACATGGCTTGACGCCGATGGGAGTTCTTCTTTCGATAGTTTCAGGAAGCTCGTAGTCAGTGACCCCGAGCGCGCCAAGGACAGTGGCAACGTTGAAGCGCATGGTCTGATAGGTGGTGGTAATGTCCGCCAGATGCGTCCACTCTTCCATGGTAAGCTCACGGCCGAAAGCTGCTTTGACAGGATCGTCTTCTTCATAATACTGCAATACGATGGCGTCGGATGCAGCCATGGCTGTCTTGAGGGAGCCGCCTCTTCTTCAGAAAAAAAGCTCTGCCTTTACTGCTTCACTTCCTCATCAAACAGGAAATCCGGGATTTCCTTCATAATATATTAGTTCATAAATATCAGATGTGCAAGATATTTTTCCCCTGTACTTTCACAACGCGTTACTATTCACGGTCTTGTCCGGATAGTAACCGCGCCGCAGAAAAAGGCAGGATACATGATCTGATGTATCCCGCCTTTTTTATGATGAACTGATCGTACGCTCCTCAATTGGTTCCTGTCAGCGCAGATCCGTTCACATACAGGGTATACCCGCTGCTGATCACATTCTGGGCATTCCCGTTAAATTCTGTTACATAGCTGTCGCCTGTCAGTGTCCAGGTGCTGCTCTCGTCAAGCGTCACGGAAACCGTTCCGGTCTCGGCAGACACGGTTTCTCCCTTTGCATTGGTAATATTTCCATCCACATATCCTTCAAGGGATGATCCGTTCGTCAGATTAAGCGTCAATGTGGAGTTGCTTCCCACAAGCACCGCACCGGACAGGTTCTGAGCGGAGGCATTCAGCTCTGCCGTATTGTTCCCTCCGTTCCAGCCGTCATCACAGACGGAGATCAGGATGTTATCCTTGTCCTCATTCACGATCTCCACGCTTTCAAGCGTGATAACAGCATTTGTGTTGGTCACATGGAAAACATGCCCGTTTTTGCTGGTAAGACTGCCGCCGGTCATGATGAAATGACTGGTGCCGCTGGCCGCATCCCCCGACATGGACTGATAGATCATGATGCTGTCCAGGAAGGTCGCATTCCCGTTACACTGCGTATTATTCGCCGTCAGGTCACAGTCTGTCAGTTCAATGGAGTTCAGACCCTCGATACAGACACCTTCCGAAAGGTTTGAAATCAGGTCCGCGTTTGCCACATGAATCTCGGCGGTCGAGTAGATCGCCGGGGATCCCAGGCCATTTGAAGTATAGGTCCCGCCATCCACATAAACCGTTCCGCCGCCGCGGTCAGTCCGGATCGCAGCAGATGACCGGCCGCTGGTGTTCACGTCCAGATCATAAGCATAAGTGATGCCTCCGCCTGTTGTCATGATACCGCCGGAACCGTTTCCTGTTGTCGTAATCTCCGTATCCCGGATGATCACCGTCGTCCCGTCGCCGTCCGCTCCGTTCTGACCGCCGTTTCCGCCATAACAAAACACACCGTTCGCCCCGTCTGCATCGGAGGAGATCGTTCCTCCCGTAATGGCGGCGGTCGAACCGTCCTTCACCAGAACAGCCGCATTAAGACCATAAAAATTGCAGTTATCCCCACCATCTGAGTCTCCGGATTTGGCAACTGTCGGATCTGTGATCGTCACCTCGTCCGTTGCAGTGATCAGCAGGGCACTTTCATCAGATGAAGTGCTGATATAGGACTGTCCCTCCTGCGTATCACCGGAAGAAATCGTAACTGCGCTTTTATAATCTATGTCCGCGCCGCTCCCGCCAGGTCCTCCTCCAGGCAAACCGCCGGGACCTCCCTTACCATGGGGAGGGGTCCCCTTTTGATCTCCTTTAGGAGGCTCCCCGGGGAACTCTCCGGGAGCTCCTTCCGGCGCACCGTCCGGCCGGTCGTCTGTGACTTCAGCGACGACTGCCTGAAGGGCAGTCCCTTCCGATTCATTCTCTGCCGCCGCCCCGCTGACACATACACCGGTAACCAAAGATGCGCCAAGCAGAACCGCGATCGTCTTTCTTATTTGTTTTATCTTCATAATAAAACCTCCTTTACATCTGATGAAGCCATTGTAAAGGAGGTAGATTGAAACTACATTGAAAGTTTTTTATTTTTTTACCGGGATAGACACCGTAAACCGGACCTTTCCGTTCTGACAGGAAACGCCAATATTTCCGCCATGCTTTTCCGCAGCTGCCTTCGCTATGGAAAGGCCCAGACCATAGTGCTGTCCTTCACTGTTCCGTGCTTCATCGACCCTGTAGAAACGATCAAAGAGATGTTCCATTTTTCCGGGCGGGATCTCATCCCCTTTATTAACCACGCTCAGCAGGACCGTATGTGACTGTAATTTAAGAGATATCTCTATTTCTCTGCCTGTCGAATGATGAAGGGCATTATCCAGCAGGATGGATGTCAGCTGCGCCAGCTGTGCCTGGCTGCCTGTTACAAAAATACCTTCTTCTATATCACTTTCGATCATCTTTCCCTGATCAAAAGCAAGACTTTCAAACGCAAGAGTTTCTCCGGTCACGGTGCGGGAAAGATTCACTTTTTCCATGGGGGTTTCCGTATTTTCCGCTCTGGACAGATCCAGCAGCTGCTTTACAAGCCCTCCCATCCGTTCATTCTCATACCGGATGTTTGCCAGCCATTCGTTGCCCCCCAGTTCCCTGGAAAGCATCTCGGCATTGGTACTGATCACAGCAATCGGCGTTTTGAGTTCATGGCCCGCATCGGACACAAACTGTTTCTGCTGCCTGTCGTTTTCTTCCAGCGGCCGGATGATCCGCTTTGACAGGAAAAGAGAAATGAAAAATAAGGCGGCGATCGCCGCGCCGCCGACAAGCAGAACGTTGCGAAGCAGGGTGTTCATGCTGCTTTCCGTGACGGTATTATCCAGAAAAGCTACCAGTGTATATTCTCCTTTATCACTTATGATGTAGAAAAGGTTCCCTGATCTTCCGGATTTTCTGTTTCCTTCCAGCAGTCCCTCTGCGAGCTCGACCAGATCTTCTTCGCTGTAAACTGCCTTTGCTCCGTTGTCTGCAGCAAGGACCGTCCCGTCATCCGCCAGGGCAACGGAATAGAAGGTGGACAGCTGATAATCCGGCCGGTCATCGATGGGAGGCTTTCCCGGCCTCACCCCGGGGTCCTTGCCATCCCAGCCGTCCGGCACTGGTTCAGGTTCAGAATTGTCCGGGATGTCCTGCCTGGAATCAGGCTTCTGAGCGTCCTGATCCCCCATCTGCTGTTCCAGAGAATACAGTTCTGCGTAACGTTCAAGCATGTCCGCGTTTTTCTGCCTGATCTCCTGGTAGCTTGCCAGCATGATTACGGACAGTGTAAGCACAAACAGAAGGATAAGGGGGCCCATGATCGATAAAATGATCTTCTTCCTCGATTTACTAAACATCTTTTTCCCTCAGTTCATAGCCCAGTCCGCGTACTGCTTTGATCTCGACCTTTGAGCCAACGAAAGTCAGTTTCTTCCGCGTGAAAGACATATATACCTCTACATTGTTATACTCTGCTTCGTTCTCATAACCCCAGATCTTTACCGCAAGCTGTTCCCTGGTCATGATCTGTCCCTGATTGCCGATCATATATTCAAGGATCCTCAGTTCCTTTTCCCCGAGCCGAACGCTTTGTCCCGTCGTTTCACAGGTAAGGACCGCGGCAGCTGTATCCAGGACCAGGTCGCCATAATGCGCGCTTCCGTCCCGGAAACTTTCACTCCGCCTCCCCAGGGCACGCAGCCTGGCCAGTAGCTCCTCCGTCTGGAATGGTTTTGTAAGGTAGTCATCCGCGCCGCTGTCAAGTCCGGTAACCTTATCGTCCAGCTGGCTTTTGGCTGTCAGCATCAGGATCGGTATTTTGATTCCTTTTCTCCTTGCACGTCTGGCTACCTCAAACCCGTTCATCTCCGGCATCATGACATCAAGAACAGCGATATCGTAAATCCCGCTCTCCAGCGCAGCAAGCGCGGATGCCCCGTCTTCCATATGGTCGACATCATATTTTTCCTGCTTAAGCAGCGCCACGAGCGCTGCTGCCATTCTTTTTTCATCTTCCGCTAAAAGGACTCTCATTTCGTAACCACCTTGCCCTACGGGTTCTCCTGGCACTACGTGCCTGAATTCATTTCATCAACCACACTTTGCGGCTTGACCGTCATTTCTGCCCACGCAGGAATGAACCCGCTTTTTATGGCATTCCTTGCAGACCTGATATTTGACCATGCAGAACAGTAAAACGGTACCTTTCCCCTCTCCAGTATTTCTTGCGCAAGCCTGCTTGTCAGTGCAGATGCGATTCCTTTTTGTCTGTATAAGGGTAAAACATCTACCCCTATCTGCCACATTTCATCGCAATCTGCCGAGCAGGCAGCGAACCCGACCAGTCTGTCATTATCATACGCGCCGACTCCCAGCACATCCAGATGACTGCGGTCCTTACAGAGGGCATTGCTCCATTCAGGAAGATACAACTCCTTAAAGTCCTCCTGAACAAGTATGCGTGTTTCATATATACATTTCATATCAGGTATCCGGTTTACATCAGGAAGATAATACTCCGCCATAAAACATACCTTATATCCGCGTTCTGCCAATCTTTCATTAAGCCAGTGCATATTCGGTGTTTCAAAGCAATGATAAAACTCAAACTTGTCTATATATTCCGTCACCAGATCAGATACTTCTTCTGTGACGGCTGCAACAATGTTGCTGCCATAGGAAACAAGATTGCAGATGATCGGTTTCTCATAATACTTCCGGGCATTTCCTCCAGGACAAAAAGGTATGACAACATTTTTATCTGACAGGAAATCACCTGCCTGGCTTCCTATATCTTCTGCGGACTGCCTTAATGCAATCTCTTTTATCTCACGATTCGTCATTGGTCCATTCCTCATTACCCGCAATTTTACTGCTGCATCAATGGCAATCAGCGCCGGAATCCTGAATTTTCAGTAATGCATCTGCCGGCTGCAAATGCGGCATCTGTCGATTTCAATTATACTGTGCGCTTCGATACAGGTCAACCAGAAATGGGGCGTTGCTCCGATGGCCACGCCCCCGCATCACTTCAGTTAACCTGCATTAAAAAGTTCTGCCAGAGTATCCGCATTTTCCTCCAGCACCTTCAGTACATACTGATCCCAGTGTCGTGCATCCGCTGTGGAACTGCCAAACACATAGTCTTCCTGGCCATAATCCATAACATCAAACCCGGGAGCTGCCTTGCTGGCACCGGCAGTTCTGTATGCTGCTGCCCCCGCCAGTGTCATGTCAATACCATCCTCTGTATCATAGCTGACCCATCCGGTAAGGTCATCTCCCGCCGCTTCCGTCGCGGTGCCATTCTCAGTCTGTCCGTCCGCAGCTTCTTTCGTGATCTTAACAGCTCCTTCCACATATTCGCCATACATCGTATCTACATACAGCGCCAGGGAATCTCCAAAAATCTCGGACGGTACATGGCCGCCGTTCCACTGCCACTCGATCTCGGCATCCGTTCCTGCATTCAGCCAGGCGATCTGCAGGTTCAGGGAGTTCAACATGGAGATATCTCCTTCGGAAGCACCCATCAGGATCCTTGTCCATGTCGGGTCATCCGTTCCTTCCGCACCGATATAGTTCAGCGGATCATAAAGGTCAACAACATTATTTCCATAGGCATCGCCGGCCTGTACCTCAGCAATGTCCATCTGATATGCCGTCAGCATTTCTTCAAAGGAAGCATAATTCGCTGAGTCTGTCCTGCCGGTCGCGGACTGTGTCGTTCCGGAATCCGGCGTTCCGACCTCTTCAGATGTTCCTGTATTCATATCGGGAGGCCCGCCGGCGTCATTGCCTTCAAGACTGCCGCCATCCATATCGGGAAGGCCGCCTGCCATATTACCGTCAGGACCTGCTCCGTTCAGGCCGCTCCTGCCCGGGCCGCCTTCGGGTTTCCCGCCGGCAAAACCGCCTGTACGATCTCCGCCCGGGAATCCTCCGCCGGGTCCGCCCATCATGCCGTTAGAATCGCTTCCTGTGCTTCCCCTGGTATACCATCCGTTAATGAAAGCCTCCGCGCGGTCTGCATCGCTCATCGCCGCGACCTCGCTGTCTGAAAGAGCTTCTCCACTGCTGTTAAACCAGGTCCAGTCCTCCGCATAAGAGAGCCTGTCGATATAATCCTGCAGGCTCTGCTCAAATTCTGCCAGATAAAGGTCCAGGTACGACCCGTAGTAGCCGTTTGTTTCCGCATGTTCGGTTTCATCATATTCAACCGTCAGTTCAATCGTATCGTCCGTATCCCCGTCCCCGTTCAGGTCAAACCCGACCTTCGTCTCATCAACAGACAGTTCTTTTGCATTGATATAGTCCATGTACTCCGCCGCAAGATACTGCGCCAGCTGCTTCTGGAAGGCGGTATTAAAACTGTAATCCGCATCCAGGTAATATTCAAAAGCAAGCGTCATATCCGCCTCTGCCAGGGAAGTGATGGCACTGTATGCCATGCAGCCCCAGAGTCCGTCAGACAGTTCTGTTTCTTCGCCATTCACCGTGACTGTTGTACAGTAACTGCCGTCCTCATTCCGGTAGACACCTACGGCTCCCTGTGAGATCTCATAATCGTAAAAATCCGGGTTATTAGAGGTCGCTGCCAGCATCGCAGCATGAGCCCCGCCGCCGGAACCACCGGTAGATACAAAATAATCCACGCTTCCCGGCAGGTTTCCGAGCAGGATATTATATTTCACGAACCGCACAGCATTCTTCTGATCGACCAGACAGGATGGTGCGTCGCCTGTATAAGTGCCGTCAGAAAGGGTGCTCTGTTTTCCCCTGTTCCCGCAGGCAATATTGATATATCCCTCCGCGGCATAAGTGGCAGAGGCAGTCTTATTGGATTGTGCAGAATAACCTGCCGCGCCAGTGTTTATGATGACCGGGGCAGTGGCTGCCGTATAGATCTGTCCGTTGGTGCTGATGACCGAAGCGTCATAATCGATCACCAGGTTTCCGGCAGCCGTACCTTCCATTGCATCGACCGTGCCGTCACCGTCTGTATCCACACCCTTCACATAAGCACCTGGAACACAGACAGACACCCCCTGATAATCCGGCAGCTCCGCATTTGCAACCGCCGTCACAATGGCCATCGTCCACGCATCCGCTTCTTCTGAATACGTCCACTCCGGATCGATATTTGCCAGGTTCAATGCCTCCTCAATGTCTGCCTTATCCGTTGAATCTGCTGTAATGACAAGCGTCCCTGCAGATGATTCCTGACCGATAGCCGCTTCCTGAAGAATGCCGTTCTCATCGGCATATACCGCGCCTGCAGCGCCTCCTGTAATGAGTACCGCTGCTGTAAGTAATGAAATTGCTTTTTTCATGTCCTGGTTCCTCCTTTTTCTTATTTGTTGGACCCATCATACAGGAGAAAGCTTGAAACTACATTGAAAAAATATGTCCGGGGTATAGAAAATAAATTTCCGGATGAAAACGTCGTTCGACAGGCGACCTCGAAAAAGTCTTCATGTGTTATAATACTTACATCAGTCAAAAGAATATACCTGTGGAGAGGAGATGATTTCAGATGGCAGCAAACACAAAAATCTGGATGAACGGAATAATGGGCGTAGTCACCGGCGATGCTCTTGGCTGTCCCGTACAGTTTGAATCCAGGGATGAAGTCGCCCGGCATCCGGTTACAGGAATGCGAGGCTTCGGCACGTTCAATTTGCCGGAAGGCTCCTGGACGGACGACAGCAGCCTGACGATTGCACTGCTTGATAGTATCCGTCGCAGCGGAAAGATCGATCTGGACGGTATTATGATAAATTTTATGAAATGGCTCTATGACGGGGAATTTACTCCTTACGGTCAGTCCTATGATATCGGCCGCGGCACCATGCAGGCAATCGATCGATACAAAAGAAACCGTAACGCAAAGAAATGCGGTGGCGATGAAGAATGGAATAACGGCAACGGAAGCCTGATGCGGATCATGCCAGCCTGCATTTACTGCAGTGTTATGGAAAGCAGCGGGATGTACTCGGATCGCGATGCGATCGAAGTGATACACTCTGTCGGCAGTCTTACCCACGCCCATATCCGTTCGAATATTGCATGCGGCCTGTATTTCTTTATGGTAAAGCAGATTCTGACCGGAGAAGGTTCTCTGCAGGAAAGAATGCAGAAAGGGCTCACACAGGGGTTCACATTCTATGAATCCTGTCTCTCTGACAAAGATGATCTGCATTATTATAACCGGCTGAAGGATCTCTCTGATTTCAAGACCCTGCCCGCAGACAAAATCAAGAGTTCCGGATATGTCGTAGATGCACTGGAAGCAGCTGTATGGTCGCTGATCACCACCGACTGTTTTGAGAAGGCTCTGCTGAAAGCGGTCAACCTCGGCGACGATACCGACACCGTCGGCGCGATCGCCGGAGGGCTGGCAGGACTGTATTATGGATATGAATCCATTCCGGAAGCGTGGCTTTCTTCCATAAAGCGCAGGGAGTGGATCGAAGATATGTGTCAGGTCCAATTATAATTGACACCAAAAACAGGGGAGACCGTGTATCAGATCTGATACACGGTCTCCCCTGCGCTGCTATTTCGCAGCCCTTTCAAAACATTCGGAGTCTTTCCGGGCGCTCCGTCGGCATCCAGGTCAGGAGTGATAGCAGGCTGCTCTTGTCACTCCAATGCCCTTTAACGAAATACTGTCTGTCTTTTCCATCTTATTCTGGTCCATCTCATAAGCGGAGATCCACGTACCATCATTTCCGGTAAGCTCCAATATTTCTGCGTCCAGAAGAAAGGACATTTTCCTTATATCCCTTGGAAGGCGGATGCAGCGTACACCTTCTTCCGCCAGCTGGTCGGCCTCTTTATCATTCTTTTTGGCGGCCATTGCCACGCCCTTTGCCCGCCCTGCAACCGGACAGACCGTAAGAATATCCTCCTTCAGCGTAATAACAGCACCGCAAAGATTCAGGACAAAGTCTGTTTTTACCGGCATCCATTCTATAACAGCCTCCCGTGCACCTTCACCGCTCATCCACTGGCAGGATATCTCTGCTTTTACCGGACCATCCGTTTTTCCATTGTCGCAGGCGCTTTCACCCATGCAGGTCTTTTTCTCTTCCCATTCGCGCGGCAGCTTCTGGCAGAGCATCATGGAATCTCCTGCGCCGACCAGCGAAAGCTCCCTCGGGATTCCCATCATCCCGGTATATGTTTTTCCCTTTCCTTCCGTCCGGAACCAGGCCATTGTCAGAACACGCTCCGTTCCCACAAACCTCTGCGCGGCGTAGGGCAGCATGGAATGATAAGCTTCATGTCGGACGTAATCTGTCCTGAACATTTTCCCGTCAAATTCGCCCAGGAAATAATAACCGTCCGGTGTCCAGAACATCCATTTTTTGCCGCCGCCCTCTACCGGAACCTGGAAAAGATCCGGGCATTCCCAGGCATCCGGAAAGATAAGCTTTTGCGTCATTTCCCATTGCCTGAAATCTTTCGAACTGAAAATCCCGTATTCATTCTTTTCCAGATAAAGAACCATGTACCATCCATCCCCGTCTGTCTGCGGATATACCTTTGGATCCCGGTTCTCATCTGCCAGATGAGGGAGCAGCACCTGTTTCATTTTGTGCAGTGTCATACCGCCGTCCAGTGAAAAGGCCGCTTTCTGGACAAAGGATTTTCCACGGCTCCAGGCGGAATATCCGCCGGAGGCTGTATAGGGAAATACAACCGCCCCGTCCGGAAGGTTCATCCTCTCTACGCCTTCCAGGACCGCGCTGCCGGAAAAAATGCTTCCATCCTCATCCGGAAACATGACGTCTTCCTTCTGTACCCAGTGCAGAAGATCCGTGCTTACCGCATGCCCCCAGCTCATATTGCCCCAGTCCACATGGAAGGGATTGTGCTGAAAATACAGATGCCACTCCCCGTTCCGGTAAAAAAGACCGTTCGGGTCATTGATCCATCCTGAGGCTGCCGTAAAATGAACAGCCGGGTGCTTCTCCTTTGAATCCGGCAGATCATCCATGCTGCATATTTTATTAAAAAACCCGGACCCGAAAATACCTTCAAACGAAAGCGTTTTCCCGCTCCAGCTGCGAACCGGCAGAGCCGCGTAAAAGTCCGGCTCCCCTTCTCCTTCCTGACCTATCTCAAATTCAAATATCTTTTCATCCTCCGCAAATATGGACAGCACAGTCAGAGGCGTGCAAGTCCACACGGGGATCCATACATATGGTTTATCTGCAGGCATCCGCATCTTTTCAATTCTCCTCCAGGACAAAGTTAGTTCTTCGCAGACATATCATTATCTCTTATCTGCCAAAATTACGCAGTCACAGACCTCCACACTGCCTTCTGGCGTAAAAAACCTGTTCCTCGTTTTTGCCAGTACGTCATACGGAATCCAAATGCAGCGTCATGGTTTATATATTACCGCCGGACTCCCCTGTATGTAAACTTATTTTATCATAATCTGGAAAAATATCGCATTCCGCAGATTAATCTGCATAT